>JAJZEJ010000802.1 GCA_021828635.1 Chloroflexota bacterium | reverse complement strand
GTCTAGTAATTAACCAGGAAAGAGCAGGATAGCCAGTCCGACGAGGGCAGCGATAAGCAATAGCCAGCGCGAATGACGTGTTATCAATAGCGCCATTACGAGCATCAATCCGACTGCAAGAGCGGCACTGCGTGTGCCTGAGCCGACGATGCCTGACACGCTGGCAACCGTCATCACCGCTCCTAAGCAGCGTTCGCGGCGGCGCGTGCCAAGTAGCCAACAACTCAAGGCGACGGCGAAAAGGTTGGTCAGATACAGACCAAGCGTGACCGCACCATCGAACGGCCCCCACAGGCGTCCTAACGTCTGTGTAGGATTTTGCGCCGAACTATCCTCCAGCAGCGATGGCAACATAATACCTACAGTTTGGCCCAGCATGATAAGGTAGAGCGGTATATGAACCAACAACACACCTGATAGAAAAGTTGAGGTACGTTTGATATGCGTAGCCAGCCACGTACCACAGAAAAGTGCTAGAACAGGCAGTATCAGATCATATAGCCGCTTATTCGCTCCATAAGCATTGAGCGCGGTAGCAATCTGCGGCACGTGAACAAACGAGATAAAAGCGATAACGAGAAAAAATAGTGCCAGCAGATGCACCAAGCGCCACTGGAACGACGGGCGGCGCAACAACACGACCAGCAGGCAGAGTAGGAGCGCGAGTTCGATTGGACGCATCGTATGCCCCGGTATTGGCAACAGCAAGGATGGTAGCCCGGCTCCGGCGAAGACGAGCAGCAACGCAACCTGCGGTTGACGTATAGCCCACAGACATACAGCCACAGCTATCAACAAAGCTACTGGCAATAGAGGCAATGAACCGAGCGCACAACTCAAGATAATCAGGACACAAAGCAGGCAGAAGATGCCGCCTGAGAGCCAGCGTTGCCATACAAGAGCCAATATAGCGGTATTATTGTATGCGCTATATTCAGCATTATTTGCCTGTGCGGAACTAGCGGCGGATAAACTGCTTACTTCTGACCGACTGAATCGGTGAGGGCGTCGCCATGTTTCTGAATGATTGGAATGGCTGAATAATGGAAAACGCGGATATTGCACTGCTCCTATCCCTTTCCCTGCTAAAGAGTCGGCTACCCACGCTTTGCAGCTCAGTTGGTGGGGTATCAACGGTCATTGGTGGCCGGGATGGCTGAGTAGATAAAGGGGTTGGTATTACCGATGTTGTTGCATTGGCGAACTCGCTTGTGGTCGCTGAGGATACTGAGATTGCTAAAGATGCTTTGCGTTGCATATAGGCATTGCGGGCATAGATGGACGAATGATGTCGTGCTGTTTGTTGATTAATGATGACGCCGAGAATGGGCGCTCCGATGCGCCGCAATGTCTCCTCTGCCGCCATCAATGCCTCTTCACGCTCCTTGCCCGCCTCTATCACCAGTAATGTAGCGGGAACAACCGAGGCCAGGGCTAGCGTGTCGGCATGGTCTTTCAGAGCTGGCGTATCGAAGAGGATGAAATCTAGCATTGGCGGTGCCGTCTGCTCACCAAGCAACCAGGAGAGTAGCAGAGATAGCTCTTGCGAACGTAAGATGGTTGGTGGATGCGACGAAGGTGGGCCAGCCGGTAGTAGCCAGAGATTGGGAATATGTGTTAGCCATTGGTCACGCCAGGGCTGCACAACTTCTTGCCGAAAATGATAGACCTCTGAAAGACTATTGACCAGTCCCTTCATATTCTGGCGCAAGAATAGCTCATGCAGTAGCGGTTGCCGGATGTCGGCATCGACCAGCAACACCCGTTGGCCCATCTGAGCCAGCGTCAACGCCAGATAAGTCGCTGTCAGCGTTGTACCGGCCCCGGATTGTGTGCCTGTAACAAGCAAGGCACGTGGTCCTCGCTCCTGAGCCATCTTAGACAAAGTAGTGCCAATTGCGATGAAATCGCGCTCCATTGCCTCATCGGCAATAGCTGTTACCACCATACCAGGAACAAGCGGTGAACGAGTTGCGCGTGCGATACTACCAAGTGGCACAAGCGAAGTCAGATGTGTCACATCTTCAACAGTCTTGATACTTGTATCCAACCAATCCAACACGAGAGCCAGAGTGAGCGACAATAGCAAACCCAACAAGGCCGCGACGAGTGTATTGAGCGTCACGTGTGGACTAATGGGGTTGGTAGGAAGAGTAGCAGCCTGCACCTGGCTTATGACATTGGCTGTAGCGAGGATTTGCAGTTGCATCTGCTGATAGTTCGTCAATGTAGCATTATAGCTTGCCTGGTCATCATCGAGCTTATTGCGTTGCCGTGTCAGCGCGTCTGTGCCAGCATTGCTGATCTGTAAAACGTTTAACTGCGCTTCATCGCTAGCAACCTGCGCCTGCTGCGTTGCCAGCAGATTGCTCAACTGATTAGATTGGTTTTGCAGGGGGGCCATCATCTTTTTCACCTGGAGCGCAATAAATACCTGTGCTACTGTATTGGCAATTTGCACAGCCTGCGTTGCGGAATGGGCGTTAGCGCGAATCTGGATGATCTGCGTACTCTCCTCTGGTGAAGCACTAACATTTGCTTGCAAAGTCGGCAGGTCTGTATTCGGTACCTGTTGCGCTACTTGCGTTAACACGTCATTGCTCGTAATCAATAAGGCGTAGCTCACAGCCAGCGCCTGATTGGCAAAGACACTGCTGCTATCTGTCATACCTATACCGTTCACTTGAATCAGCGTGCTGGCCTGATAAGTAGGCAACAAGTGGCTACTGGTAATAAAGGTAGCGCAAGCACAGATACTCGTGCCGAGTAGTAGTAGCCATAACCAGTGGCGCACAACGCTGGCATAGTAACGTAATTGCATAAGTCTTTCTTTCCTTCCCTTTCAGTACGCTCCCATCCCATGCAAGACAACCGGGAACGTGTGTGCCACAATATACAGGTCTAAGCTTAGGGAACGCTGCAAAACATAAGTGCAGTCAAGGATGCGGCGTTGTTCATAGTCGGTGGCAGAGCGACCACAAATCTGCCAGAGTCCGGTTAACCCTGGCTTAGTAGTTTGCCGTAGTTCGATGAGATCGCCAAAAGCAACCAATTCGGAGAACTGAATAGCACGCGGCCCTACCAGACTCATCTCACCGCGCAGAATATTGAGCATCTGTGGTAATTCATCCAGGCTGGTGCGCCGCAGCACCGCGCCAAGTCGTGTGATACGCGGATCGTGCTTGAGCTTACCAACGCGCTCCCATTCTGCTCGCAATTGGGGATACCGCGTCAGGTAGTGGTCAGCATCAAGCACCATGCTGCGAATTTTGTAGATTGTGAATGGCTGACATTGATAGCCAACACGCACCTGCCGATAAAAAACTGGCCCACCATCTTCGCATACGATCAATAGTGTAATTAAAGGTAAGAGCAACCCCAGCACAGCCAGACCAAGACAGGCCACGATGATGTCAACAATGCGCTTACTGATTGTATAAAAAGATGATTGTTGCGCATGGAGTAAAAATGCAGACTCACGGCTATCTCCATAGCTCCCTTTGTCGATTATATAGCTCGCCTGAGAATGTATTATTAATTCATAACACATCATGATATGCCACCTTTGCCTGTGAATGTTGCTGAACGGCCTGTATATAGATTGTCTCAAGTTGCGCAAGAATGGTTTCCCAGCAATGATACTGTTCAATGTAGCGCCGCCCTTGCACCGAGAGTTGTTGCCATAATGTGTCATCATGCAGAAGTGTGAGAATAGTCGCAGCGAAAGCCTCCGGCGTAGATGCGATGAGCAGATCGCGGCCATCAACGACTTGAAGACCAGCAGCCGCAACAGGGCTGACAACCACTGGTGTGCCAAGCGCCATCGCTTCCAGCACCTTGTTCTGAACACCTACCGCGTA
>JAJZEJ010000164.1 GCA_021828635.1 Chloroflexota bacterium | reverse complement strand
GCGGCGGGCGCGTCCTTGACCAGAGACCGCACTATTGGTCTGAAAACCATCCGATGTGACTGAGATTTCGATACGATTGCCATCGGGATCGCTGAACCAGAGCGTATCGCCCAGATCAGGATTGCCATCGCGTGGTTCTAAAGAAAGTGTGATATTTGCTATTTGCAGGCGTGCAGCCAGCGCGGCCAGTTCCGCATCGGTATCGACCTCGAAGGCCAGATGATGCAGTTGAGTACGCCGGGCAGGCTTGCGCCCATTGCTGGCGGTCGGACGAATATCGTTGAATAAGGCCAGACTATGATGCTCATCACCGAGGGCGAGGAAGACATTGGCCTCTTCCAACACCATATCCCGACCAGTGGAGCTATCGCTGATGCTGCGGACATCAAAACCCATGACCTGGCGATAGAAACGCGCCTGTGTGGCAACATCGCCGGACCACACGCCGACATGCGCCAACCGATTCACCTTAACTTTCTGAATTTGTTGCTCGCTCACTGTTGTGCCATCCTCTTTCCCGGCTATGATTAGCCCAAATTGGTGATATACCACGCTGTATCATACATAGCCGATTACACAAAGGTCAACAAAAGTACCAGAAGGTCATGGATGTTGTTGCACAGATGTCACATCCTGCTGCGATGGCAACGATGGCAACGATGGCAACGATGGCAGCGTATCAGGAATATCAAGAAAATGTTCTACTGCACAGGTAGAAAGATCAATAGTTTCCAACACACGCACAAGTGGCGAAGTTGGCAGAGGCGTCTCTGGATCAGCCCCCAGAGCAACGCGCGGCGTAAACTGTATACTCCCAGGTGAAGATATGGCAACCTTCACTGATCTACGAGGACGACGCTCACGCGACATCAAAAAGACCACCAGAGCCGCGACGGTGCCACTGACACTAAAAAAGACAAGATCAATCGGCCAGCCATAAACCAGCACGATGAGACCGGTCATACCTGTCAACCCCAACGCGACGACGACACAAAGATAGAAGAAATGTACACGATCTATGACGCGCATCACGCCTATCCACCACGGTGCGCTCGCTGTATGCATAAACTGTCGCTGCGTGTGTCGGACATGTAAATCCGCCGCCGGCGAACGCCGCAACTCTGGAGGCCAGAGTGCGCGGCTAACTGTCGAAGTATGCGGCAACCCAAGCCGCTCCATGCTTTCACTATCCACCTGTTTCCCCCCACTTCAGGTCAGGATGGGACAATGTGGTAGAGGAAAGAAACAATGCAGCCTTCTCCTCTCATCAGACATCTCCTTATCAGTTTACCAGCAACATATCGGTAGCATGCACTCGAAAATAGCGACACAAGCATATATATCTATTGCTCATTACTCTGCATCTTGCAGCCCCACGCATAACGAGCAAGCATAGCCATATCGGAACTGATAAAGCAGCCCCTTCACATCAACCACACCCCAACAAGCCATGTTACCGATGATTCCCCAATCAAACACCCATCATCCACCATCCACCATGTGGGAACCTTCTATCAATAACCCTGGCTTCCTGCTCTATCTTCCTGCTGTATATTCACCACAACTACCACACCGCTCACCTACAGCAGCATTCCAGAACCCATACGATCCGCTATCTATTAATATATGCTTGCACTCTCTATGCCATGCCAGAAAACCACCCTGCATCCCCACATCCCACTGGTATGACACGTTGCTATGTTCCGCGCGTACCCACGCGCCAACACTTTACTGGCATAACTGGTAATGTGCATCTGAAGGTAGCTGAGAAGAGAAATCTTTCAACATCTGTGGTCATGACATCTCATGACACCACACGAGGTTATGCATCTTCCCCTACCATCTTCCCCACATCCTACTAAGATGTGTGACCACATCTTCTGCGGTCATGGATATAGTATAATGCGTCCACCTAGTAGCGTGGTTGTGGAAAGATGGAGATTATGTTAAGAAAGCGGAAACTTTTTATGTAATCCTTAACCTTTTTATAGATATATTTGCGATTATCTATTTATTCGTCAAATGTAAATGGGCGACCTCATGAGGCCATCTGTTTACATTTGACGAATACATACTTATTTCAAGATGTTGTATACAGGCGGGCAGTACAATAAGAAATCTGTGAGGGCGTCCAGCCGATGAAGTCGATGCGTGTACCGGTGGGCGTCTCTAGAATTGGGCCTTCGGTCGGTAGTGGTAGATCGCGTTGCGGATCCCAGAGAGCTGGAATGGGCTGTGCCTCATCCTCACGCTCCTGCGATACATGTGAGGGATAGAGGCGGCGTGTGCAGACGCCAAAAGGATAACCAGGGAAATGCAGTATTTCGCGTCGCCAGACGATTTGTGAATCCGGCAGATATAATTCTTCATCAGGTGTGTCCGATATAGCCGAGCGTAGCAGACGCGCAAATTGATATGCCTCCTGCGGGCTGAGCGTCACACGCTCCAGATAACGACTGCGTGGGTTGAGTGCGGCCAACGCCTGGCTACTATAGTGCAGAAAGTGGCGCAGCCAGGGTGCGGGATTCGTCAGATAGGTTCCCCACTCGTGGGCCACAATCGTCTCGCCTTGCCGCTTGTGACTGCTATACCAAACCTGAAAAATCGTCTCGCTATCCTTGAACTCGCAACGGCATTCCTCCCATGATGGATAGCCACGCCGCCGAATCTCGCGCTGCACAAACTTTCCGAGCGTCGTGAGTGCGCTAGCAGTGACACCCAACGTGACAACAGCCAGAAGAATAGTTCCGCGTGTAGTGGCAGTTTCCTTCATGAGTTTGGCACCTCCAGTACATCAAGTAATTCGTACAGTGAATGAACACAGAGACAATCAACGTTGCTGGCTTCAATCCGCTGAGCGCGGTCGAGCAGGACGGGCGTCATACCGACAGCACGCGCCCCTAGCACATCGTGAATATATGAATCCCCGATATGCAGGCTATAATCAGCAACAGCATCGGCGCGTTGCAAAGCCAGCTCATAGAGCATAGGTGATGGCTTGGCGTGACGTGTGACGGCTGAGATCAGCAAGCTATCAAAATAGCCGGTGAGATTGAGGTTACGCAGAATAGGGCCGAGCGCGATACCCCAATCGGAGATCACCCCCAACTGATAATTATGCTTGCGCAAGGTTTCGAGGACGGGTAGCACATCATCATAAGGCATCCAGGTAGTATGGCTCTCATACTCCTCAGTAATCGCAGTAGCCAACTTGTATAAGCGCGGCTCGTCACGCTCCTCCACAAAGGGGCGCAGCAGATTCATGTAATAACCAACCCAGAACTCTCTGATAGCCTGCTCGCTAGCCCACGTATGGCGGTTGAGTCGCGCCTGACGCAAGAAATAATCTTCCGCATCCATCATGCGCTGCTCTACCGCTTGAATATCCAGGTGCAGGCCAAGTTGTGCGCAGATACGCTGACAGACCTCTGGTGTGGACTTCGCCTCCCGTAGCAGCGTGAAACCAGCATCAAAGAAGATTGTGCGTATAGATTGTGGTTGCTCAAGGTGCATGATGCTCTAACTCGCCTTCGCTTCCTCGAACAGGTTTTGCAGTTTGTCGGCCTGATCGACGGTAATCAGATTATCGATGAACTCGTCCAGTTCGCCATTCATCACACCGGGGAGATTATGGCGTGTATAGCCGATGCGATGGTCGGTCACGCGATCCTGTGGGAAGTTATAAGTACGAATCTTCTCACTGCGATCACCGGTCTGCACCTGTGAGTGGCGCGTCTTGCTCAGTTCTTCCTGACGACGGGCCTCTTCAATATCCCACAGCCGCGCCTTCAGCACGCTCATTGCCTTGAGCTTATTCTTGAGCTGCGACTTCTCATCCTGACAGGTCACAACCAGGCCCGT
>JAJZEJ010000604.1 GCA_021828635.1 Chloroflexota bacterium | reverse complement strand
GCAGAGACTAGCATTGAGACACTGACCGAACAATATCTACCATTGCTCTTGCAGACTGCAACCGCTATCAGCACCGATTGGGCCAGATGGCAAAATCGCCCAATCCTCACGCTCGACCCCAAGACAACAAGCGAGCGTAATTCCAGATTATCGGGCGAGCGCAAGGCTGCGACGAATGAAAGTAGAGGATCAGTATGACGGATATTTATGTAGAACTCGCTGGAAGGAAGGCGGTTGCATGGTCGCTAGAGTGGCCCGGATGGTGTCGCATTCGCAAGAACGAGCAGGAAGCGATGCAGGCATTGATTGAGACTGAGACACGCTACCGGGTCATCGCACACCGAGCAGGACTGGATTTTGCTCCTAACGATCTCGTGGTAATCGAACGTGTGCCAGGGGATACAAATACCGCCTGGGGAGTGCCTTCAGTAATGGTTGCCGCCGACACCAGACCCATTGATACCCTCACAGCATCACGCAATGTGGCGCTTTTACGTGCATCATGGGACGTGTTAAAAGAGGTCATTGCAGCTTCACCAGCAGAGCTGCGCAAAGGGCCACGCGGCGGTGGTCGAGACCGCGATGAGATATGGCGTCATGTTGTTGAGGTCGAACGAGTCTACGCCCGTAAGATCGGTGTGCGCCACAAGCCATTCGATGTGAACGATCTCAGCGCACTCAAAGCCATGCGGGAAGAGATTGTTACGGTGCTAAGCAAGCCTTCTAACGGCGAACCACTGGTCGCGGGAGGATGGAATGCCAGTTATGCTGTTCGGCGCACGGCATGGCACGTGGTCGATCATATTTGGGAGATGGAAGATCGATGATGCGAGCGCACTTGACACCTGTATGAATGTTATCTATACTTGTGTTGTCGGACAAGTGTCCGTTATGCGGACATATTTTCATACGAGGGTGTACCAGATTGGGTACATACCGCTCGCTCACTATCAATACATGGGAGACGTGAATCTTATGCCAGCGCAGGACAATCCGCAAACTTCACAGGGAACAGAGCGCCGAGGGCCGCTTGATGGCTTGCTCATTGCCGACTTCTCACGAGTGCTTGCTGGCCCGTATTGTACCATGCTGCTAGGCGATCTCGGCGCAACGGTGATTAAGGTTGAGAGTCCTGCTGGTGATGATACTCGTAGCTGGATGCCACCGGAGCGCGATGAGGTAGCAACCTACTACATGGCTATCAATCGCAACAAACGCTCGATCACGCTCGATCTGAAGAACCCTGCTGATCTGCGACTGGCTCACGAACTCGCGGCGCGTGCCGATGTTTTGATCGAAAATTTCAAGCCCGGCGGTCTCAAACAGTTCGCTTTAGATTATGACGCCGTTCAGCAGCTGAACGCTGGTATTATCTACGCATCCATCAGTGGGTTCGGAACAGCGCAGGGAGCATCGCTCCCCGGCTATGACATCATCGTGCAAGCGGTCTCAGGGTTAATGAGTTTGACAGGGGATGCTGCTGGGCCAGCCTATCGCTCCGGTATCTCTGTCTTCGATGTGATGGCCGGGCTACATGCCACTATCGGTATTCTAGCTGCCCTCAACCACCGCAATCGTACCGGTGAAGGCCAGCATGTAGAGGTGAGCCTGTTGGCCTCGGCACTGTCAGGCATGGTCAATCAAACGTCCGCTTATGTGGCTGGCGGCGTCATCCCAACCCGCATGGGCAATGCTCATCCCAGCCTGTTCCCCTACGAGCCGTTCCCAACGGCGGACCGAGAACTGGTCATTGCGGCTGGCAACAATGGGCAATTCAGCAAGCTGTGTGAGGTTCTCGACCTGCCTGAGTTACCCCATGATGCCAGATTTGCAACGCCCAAAGAGCGCAATCATAACCGCGATTTGCTGCGTCCCTTGCTGGTTGAACAGCTATGTACCAGGACAGCCGGTGAATGGTTTCAGCGATTGAGCGCCGCTGGTGTGCCGTGCGGCCCGATCAACAATGTCGAGGGAGGAGTCGCGCTGGCCCACGAACTCGGCCTTAATCCCGTTGTCGAGGTTGGTGCTGGTGATGAGGCCGTACCCATGATTCGTCACCCCATCTCGTTCTCGCTAACGCCTCCGCACCACACGCTGCCTCCTCCAGCCCTCGGCCAGGATAATGAGCAGATCCGCGCCTGGCTTAGTCACATGGATACCATGCCTTGATGAGGAGAAAGTTGTGTAGGAGCGTGATTCATCACGCCCTATGAGCGGGCCGAGAAGATACTAGGAGATACCAGGGCGTGATGAATCACGCCCCTACAGGGGGAGATACATGGATTATCCTACTGGAATTGGTACGTCTGATGCCACCAGTATTCACCTACTTGGTCACGATCTCGCGGGTGAACTGATGGGCAATATCGGTTTTGGCGAATTGGCGCTCTGGCTCGCCACGCAGCAACGCCCGACGCCGCAACAAGTACGTGTATTCGAGGCAGTTCTCGTCTCGCTGGCCGATCACGGCTTTACTCCGACCGCGATTGCAGCTCGCTTGACGCTGTATAGCGCCCCAGATGCGCTGCAAGGGGCGATGGCCGCCGGTCTGCTGGGTGGTGGTTCGCGCTTCCTGGGTGTCACAGAAGATACCGGTCGTTTCCTCGCTGGTGTGCTGGCTACTGTGGTGGGCCAACTTCCGACGACTGATGAGCAGTGGGATGTGCTTGCCCGTCGCGCTGTCACAGAGCAACGTGCGGCTGGCCGTTTCATTCCAGGTTTAGGTCATCCGGTGCATAAAACCATTGATCCTCGGACAGCCGTCATGATTGCCATTGCCGACCAGGAGGGTCTGCGTGGATCACACTTGCGCCTGTTCGAGGCTATTGGCCGTGTGCATGCTGAGGTGCTTGGTCGCAAGCTGCCACTCAACGGTGCGGGCGTCGCTGGTGCCGCGCTGGCCGACATCGGGCTAGCACCGGAATTGCTGCGCGGTGTATCCCTGCTCGCTCGCGCTGCCGGACTGCTCGGCCACATCGCTGAAGAACTGCGCCATCCCATCGCGCCCGCTATCTACGCGGCCATTGATCGCAATGCCGTGTATCAGCCATCTGAGGAAGAACCCCTGTAGGGATCGATTTATCGCGTTCGTGTAGCCCAAACCCATCAATGTCCAGGCGCGGACGTGATAAATCACGTCCCTACATGTAACCAAAGGAGGTATTTATGGCAAAGATTGTCGCTATCCTCGCTACGACCCACCATCCCTTCTTCTATCGCGCCAGCACTGCGCCACCGGAGAGCCGACCCGACTTCGCGGACGAATGGGTGCGCAAGGTGGAAGCCTACCGCGAAACGCTAACCAGAGCCAGGCCCGATGTGCTGGTGATGGTTGGGTCTGACCACTTCCACCAGCTCTTCTATGATAATATGCCGCAGTTCCTGATTGGCAAAGCGCCGTTCTACGATGCGAACTACTACAATGAGGAGCGCGAGTTTGGGTTGCCGCGCATGTTCCTCAAAGGACACGAAGCACTCTCAGCCTATCTTTTGCGGGCCGGACTGGATGCAGGCTTCGATTTCGCGTTTAGTAATGAATTGCGTGTCGATCACAGTATTACCTGCCCCATTATCACGACACGCCCGCAAGCAGACCTGCCCATTGTACCTATCTACACAAACATCTTCGCTCCGCCCATGCCACAGCCGCAGCGATTTGTTCAATTGGGTCGCACCTTGCGTCACCTCATCGAGAGTTGGTCCAGCGAAGAGCGGGTTGCCATCATCGGCACCGGTCATCTGTCCCTCGAACTCGGTGGGCCACGCCAGTTCGGGCCGCATGGACCTGACCCAGAGTTCGACCGCAAGGCCGTCGAGTGGATTGCCAACGGTGACTGTGAAGGGGCCTTACGCGAAGTCACGCTCGATAGC
>JAJZEJ010000864.1 GCA_021828635.1 Chloroflexota bacterium | reverse complement strand
CCAGATCAACAATGCCACCATAACGCTGTACCGCCGCAATTTTGACCTGTGCCGAGGTAGATGGCATCACAATTGTGCAACTCTTCCCCAATAGCTGACAGGCATACGCGACGGCTTGCCCAAAGTTGCCAGAGGAGGCCGCTACAACTCTTTGCTGCGGAATACTTGCAATCAAGTTGTAGGCGGCCCGAAATTTGAAACTACCCGTATACTGAAAGGTCTCGGTCGCCAGTGTCACCTCACACAAAAAATCTGTGCGCAATGGTGGACAGGGGCATGGTAGCAAGAGCGTTGGTCGCACATAATGCGGCAAGGATTCCCAGATCGTTTCAAGGTAGGTATCAGTCAATTCAGGGGCCGTGTTGTAGTGCCTCATCGCCTTCTCTCCTGCTCTATAAAAATAATTGCGCAACACATCCTATCCATTGTATCATGCGAATGCTGGTTGCTCTGCCTGTTTGCTTGCATTCTCATTGCCAGTGATTCATACTTATAGACAGACAAAACTAACAAACGTTTGTTAGACCAGCATAGCATAAAGGAGCCGCTCATGTCCGATACAACCACTTACGTTTCTACCTTGCGTGTGCGCTTGAGTGCGAAGGACGCTCATTATGGCGGGAGTCTGGTCAATGGAGCCTTCATACTCTCACTCTTTGGCGATATTGCCACCGAATTAGCTATTCTCTGTGACGGTGATGAAGGTTTGTTAGCAGGCTACGAGCAAATCGAGTTTCTCGCTCCGCTCTATGCTGGTGATTTCGTCGAAGCCACTGGCCGCATTACCAGAATTGGCAATACATCGCGCCGCATCGAGTTTGAGGTCCGCAAAGTGATTGTCACACGTCCAGATATTAGCGAATCCGCCGCCGATGTGCTACTTGAGCCTGTGCTGGTCGGACGCGCAATCGGCACGACCGTTGTCAAACATGAACTACAACGTAAGCAGCATACACAACCGACAGCCTAAGCTCATAGAGAGTGGTGATTTTATGGCCCGTTTTGAGGATATTGAACTAATCGAACGCCTTTTTCTCAAAGGCTACCCATTTCAGCACTATGCACCGCGTCCAGGCGACCCGGTAGCACACGCAATGACGCCATTGCGTAAGCCACTTGCTGAATGCAGCGTCGCAGTAATTACAACGGCTGGACTCAGTTTACCAGAGCAACCACCATTTGACACAACGATCAAAGTGGGTGATAGTTCTTTTCGTGAGTTCCCTGGCAACATCAATCCACAGTTACTAGAAATGAACCATCGCAGTTGGGCTTTTGACCAGACGGGCATCTTGCGCGACCGCAATCTAGTGATGCCGCTAGACCGTTTGCGCGAGATGCAGCAACAAGGTGAAATTGGCGCACTTGCTCCGCATCACTATAGCTTCATGGGGT
The DNA here is from genome assembly GCA_021828635.1 of Chloroflexota bacterium. The sequence continues at coordinate 2,487 of JAJZEJ010000864.1, read as the reverse complement.
CAATTGTTGGTCCGGCAAAACTTATCAGAGAGCATGCGCCAGAGGTTGCACGACGCCTGGTAGCCGACTCCGTGGACATTGTCCTACTAACGCCGGTGTGACCCATGTGTAACCAGTCCGTGGGACTGATTCAACGCGCTATCGAATATGCTGGTATCACAACCGTTTCGCTCTCGCTGTTACGCGAGATTACAGAGAAAATTCAGCCACCGCGTGCGCTCTTTGTACCTTATCCATTGGGTCATCCGCTCGGTGAACCAAACGATAAAACACTCCAGACACGCATCATCCATGCTGCATTCGCCCTGCTAACGCGCACGGATATACCGGTACTGGAAGGTTTCACGCCATAAAATCTATAGTTTTCCAGTTCCCACCAATAGAGCCATATTGTGGGAACTATTTTTTTACTATCAGCGTCTCTTTGCATAGATAGGACAGATGACCCTGCACGCCTATCGCTCGAACCCGGTATACTGTATACCACTACCTCCCCTATGCAATAACCTATGATGCGACGAGGGGAACATATCAACACATCGCTGAACAGCAAGGGGGCAATCTATGGTACTTATGCGCTTATTTCATGGAAAAGGCATCCAACGCTCAATTTTGTATAGTGGAGGGGTTTTGCTGCTACTTGGTCTATTACTCACCGCTTGTGGTAGCATGAACAGTGCCAACACAGGCAGCAGCACTATGGCTTCACCTCAGCTAGCGGCGCATTCAGCTTCGCAGTCATCAGGAAGTACTGCCGGGCAATCCTCAAACAGCTCATCTAGCGCAAACAGCGCGACGGGGGCGAGTCCGGTACAATATCTGGTCAAGACACTCAACGTCAATATCGCGGTAAAAGACCCGCGCAAGGTAGCCAGTGCTTTGCAGAGTTGGATCAGTACTACTGATCACAATGCAACCTCGGCGGGTATGAATTATCAGCAAGTGGGCAACAATCTCTACAACGTCATCATCGCCTTCGCCGTCAGTGCCACTACCTATCCGCAAATCGAAAGCTACCTGGCCAGTTACGCCAATCAGAATGGTGGGCGTCTGATGAGCCTGAACGAGACGGTACAAGATGTGACGAACGATTATGTCGATAGTCAGTCACAGCTTGCCAATCTCAAGGTTGAGCAGTTGCGTCTCCAAACACTGATGAGTCAGGCTCAATCTCTCAATGATATTCTGACCATTCAAGACAAGCTGACAACTGTTGAGGGGCAGATTGAGCAGACCGAGGAGCATCTCAAAAATCTCAGCAACGAGACGACCTACTATACTGTTACTATCCAGATTCAGCCTATTGTCACAGCAACGCCACCACCGCAACCAGCGCCACAAGGATGGAGCATTGGGCAGGTTTTCCACGATGCCTTCTCGGCTTCACTAGCCTTCGCACAAGGACTACTGACCTTGCTAGTCTGGCTGCTAGCTTTTGCCATCTATCTTATTCCAGTTGCTCTGATCGTTTGGGGAGCTTATCGCTGGCGTGGACGCCTACGCCGTCCTATACCACCGCCGCTCATGCACGTTACCCAACCGCCTGCCGAATAGCCTGATATGAGCCATTCAAGGGATGCCTGGATAGAGTTTACTATCCAGGCATCCCTGCATGTGGATTTTGCGCTCTATTCGCGTCTGGATGTACTGGTACATCTGAAGACATTTGTGCAGTAGCTGCAATTGTGAATGCTCAGACTCCACATACCCTCTCGATGATTGTTCCTGCCGTTACTCGATCCACCGATGTGCCACGCCAAGCCACATGCTGGTCGGGGCGCACGAGGAGCAGTGATGCTCCGTAGTGTTCCTCACGTGTCTGACCGCATAGCTCGACAACGGTCAGTGGCACACGACGTGCTGCGGCTGACTCGATGAAAGGAGTCACGTCAGCATCACCACGGAGTCGAAGCAGCGACAAGCCGTTCCCCAGTCGATCATAGAGCGACGCTCCATCTGGTAGCCATCTATGCGGCAGACGCGCTCCGGGTCGAGCCGTTGGCGAATATGTCTGACCTTCGGAAAGAGAGGGGGTGCCGTCGTCTACGATCACTGGTGAGGCAGCGTACTGGTAGCCCAGGACAAGCCCCAGGCTATGAAACTCACGGTCTTTGGCAACGCGAATCACCTGAGCCGCCGCTCGTCGCGCCTGCTCTCCCACATGCCCTGGCTCAGCCATCTCTTGATTGCTGAGTTCAGGGGCAAGCACACTCATATTTGCAGCGGCTTCCTGGATGGTCTGAACGGCAACTGCACGGCGCTCAGCTTCATAGCTTGCGAGTAGGCTCTCTCCGCCCCAACCCTCAAGTACCGCTGCCAGCTTCCAGCCGATATTTACCGCATCGCCGATGCCAGTATTAAAGCCATGTCCACCCCACGGTGGATTGAGGTGTGCAGCATCACCCACCAGGAAAATCCTACCGTCGCGGTAGCGGTCCGTCAGTAACATGCGTGCTATCCAGGGGTCCGTTCCGAGAATCTCGGCCT
>JAJZEJ010000866.1 GCA_021828635.1 Chloroflexota bacterium | reverse complement strand
CGATAGCATAGAGTAACGCTTTGCCGATCTTTCTCCACTCCAAGCGGTTTTTCTCGCCGGTAATTCCATAATTATTGAGCCGCGCACCCAGCCGCCGATTGAGCGCAAAGTGCCACAAGAGGAAGAGTATTAAGCCGATCAACCCGCCGCCGATGGCCCAGGTCATAATGCCATTGGTGATCTGTTGCGGGAATACTGCATTCACTGTCCAACTTTCTCCATAGAGTTGGAAGGGAAAGAAGGTGAGAAGCGCAACCAGAACCAAGATGACCGCGCTAATTGCCCAGCTAATACCCTTGACAGCTTTAGACTCAGGTAGCGCACTGGCTAGCTCGGAGAAGAAATTCAGGCGCAGAAGCAATGCACCAACCGGAAAAATCAGCAGAATTGTACCGATGAGGGCTAGAAGTGTGCCGATCTCATCCCAAATCCATATCTGATTCGAGGTCGGTAGCGGACTCACGCCGGTCAATGTCTGCTGCATCCAGGAGACGGCGTCGCCCACACTTTCGTTGCTAAAAGTCATGCCGGGATGCGTTGTCGGCACGAGGTTGAGTTCGCGGGCCGTCCCATCAGCAATCGAGCCATACAGGTGATTGACCTGGATGGTGCTGGAGAGACCAAAGAGCGCCTGCATACGCGGTGAATTGGGAAACTGGCTACCCGTCGGCTCAAGCCACATCAGTTCAGAGAATTCAGAATACTGGGCCTCGACCACTGCCACATTTTTGGGGAATTTCGGTGTACCCGGAATGGGTTCGAGTCCAGGGGTACTCGTCGAGGAACTGACGAGTACCAGCGAACGGTAGTCATTGGGATGCGTAGCGGCGGCGATGACCGAGGCCCAGCCACCCATTGAATGACCAATCAGGCCGATGTCGCCTTTGCGCACAATATCCAACGAAGCTAGATATGCTAACGCATCTGGCCCACCATAGCCGTTCGCAAATGCTGGCGCATCCGAGAAGCCATGACCCGCCTGGTCCACGGCCAGCACAACGCAGCCACGGCGTGCCATCTCGATGGAGAAACCATCCATTGTGTCACGCGAATTAATGTAGCCATTAATCGCGACGACACCACAAGCCGGTGTCTTCGATGTAGCTGTATTCGGAATGTACAGCAGTCCGCTCATCATAAGACCATTGGTGCCAGCGAATTTGACCTGACGAACCTCGATCTGGCCCCCTGCCGTCTGGGCCACGTTGGCGATAATACCCCCACCAAGTATTAGGACGAGGGCGATCAAGAGGACAATGTACGGTACCCTTGAACGTGCGACCACTTCTGGTGTGGCCTCTTGAGCGATAACATCGCTCTTTACCTGCTCTTCTTTGCTGGTTGACATGAACAACTCCCTTTGCAAAAATACTGTCTACCAGGACGATAATAGTTTTCTGAGTACAGGCTGCATTGACTGCTCAGAAAGAAGGTTAAAAATAGACACAGTCAGAAAAGACTGTGAGGAAATAGGCACTGTGAAACACTGCATCCGAGAAATTCCAATGAAACTCTCTGAAAACAACAACAAAGCCCTAAGCCCCTCCTGTTGAAGGTTTGCTTAGGACTTTTCAAGTCTATGTCCCAGTTGTATTCAGATGTCTTGCTTGCCATTACTTCCTTATAGTTAGTATGAAATAATAATACTCAACAGAGAGAGGTATTGTCAAGCTGTTTGCAGAGCAAAAAAAGACCGGTCGTAGTTCTGGGGGGAAACACGACCGGCATATCCAGCTATAGGGGTTGTGGGGGAAGTCCTGGATACGGCTTCCCGCGTGCCACAAACAACCAGGATGGCTTGATGGTTCGCAAGAACTCCCTCACAAGCTCAAGTCATCCTGCCGTTCATCGTCACCGCGTTCTTGCTCTCATTCAAGAAAACCCCCTCTTAGTTTTTTTTGGGGCATGCCAACAAGAAACTTTCCGTGATAATGACCTTTCCGGCAAAATCTGTAGGTGGAGTGAACTATATGGTATGATAGAGACGTAGTACGTAGTGGTAATACAACGTGTATGCGCCGTTTTCTGAAAGGGTACAATCATGGGCATTCATCCGCTCGATCTTTTAATTATTCTGCTGGTTGTGCTGGCACTCTTTGGTACGAAGACGCTGCAATCGATCTCGCATAGTGCGGGCAAAGGTCTCGGTCAGGCCAAGACGATGAAGGATAAGTTGATGGCGGAGTTGCCGGTAGAGGAAATTGCGCAAATCAAGCAAGCTATTCCACTAGAAGAGATCGCGCAATTCAGGAAAGAGGTGCCACGGGTGCCACTCAATTCGCGTCAGGCTATGCAGATGCTCGTTAGTACCGCTATGGCCCCCGCTGAGAGCGATGCAAAAGTGCAGAAGCAAGAACCGCAAACTGGTGAGCAACAGGCATAGCTATTCTCTATGTTTCTGGGCATGAAGCACGATAAACTGTGGTACATGCATATTTATTTTCAGATATTATTGTAGCTGACTAATAATATTCTCACAATGTGCAACCGCTTTTTGCACCCTCAAATTTAAACTATCCCGACTTTGCTATGTTCCTGCAATGTCACTTGCCAATGGCACGCCAGTTGCAATATAAACACTTTATCTATCTTGATGATCCGGCAACAGGGCGCTTAATACAGTTTGCGGATGAGGAAGTGCGCGGTGACGCCGATTTGTGGCAAGCATTGCTTGATTGTGTGCGGCGTTTCCAGAAATTAGGAATGCCCAGACGCGAGCAATACACGTTTGCTATCAAAAATGGTCAGCAGATCATGCAACTCGGCGAACTACAATGGGTTATTGTATGATCTGCCACGAGTACGTTATTGCCTGAATAGTCCTTCTCTATTCGCCAGACCCGCTTGCGGGTTTTGCAGGATATAGACGCTGGCATTGCGTGCCTCTGGCTGGAGCAGCGCCTGTACCAGCACCTCAGCTACATCATCACGGGTGATAGAGGTGCCTCCGTGCAACGGCGTATGGCTGACGAGAACGTTCTGACTACCAGGGTCGTTACGTAGGCCGCCGGGGTGAACAATGGTGTATGTTAAACCACTGGCAATCAACGCCTCTTCCGCACGGCGTTTAGCACGCAACGGCGCGGCCAAAAATGGAATGGCTTCCGGGTTATCCGTGCCGATGGATGAGCAGAGAATAAATTGATTGAGGCCCACTTCTTTGGCAACCTGAATGGCATTGATAATAGCGGTATAGTCAATGGCCTCAATCTCATCGGGATTGTTAAGGGCTTTTGTACCTAGCGTGCTGATAAGGGTGCCACAGCCTTGCATCGCGCGGCGTAGTTCATCCAACTTCAGGACGCTACCAGTGAAGATTTCGGTGGTTGACGAGGCCAACCCTTCGATCTTTGTGGCGTCTCGTACCATTGCGCGTGCGGAAATACCCTTTGTGTGCAGGTTGGAGACAACTCTGCTCCCCGTCTCACCGTTAGCTCCCAGCACCAGCACGGTGCCAGTAAATGTAGTCATCTTCTGCAATCTCTCTTCCTATAGCCAGATCAATTTGTGGTGTCTTAATAGTTGTTATTGTTCGATGAGTGCAACTGCGTAGCAGGCGATACCTTCGCGGCGACCCGCAAAGCCCAGGCCGTCGGTAGTGGTGGCCTTGACACTCACCCGTCCTTTAGTGAGATGCAGATGTTCAGCGATGTGGGTACGCATAGCTTCGATATGTGGTGCGAGCTTGGGGCGCTCGGCCACGATGGTACTGTCGATATTGCTGATCTGCCAGCCGTGCTGCTGGAGCAGGTCACGGGTGTAGTCGAGGAAGACACTGCTAGGCTGATCTTGCCAGCGTGGGTCATGCGAAGGAAAGTGGGTGCCGATGTCACCCAGGGCGGCGGCCCCTAGCAGAGGGTCAGCGATGGCGTGGATGACAGTAT
>JAJZEJ010000349.1 GCA_021828635.1 Chloroflexota bacterium | reverse complement strand
ATCGCTGGGCCAGAGAAGATGCCGTGTGTAGCACAGCAGTAGACATCGCGTGCGCCTTGCTCGTGGACAACACGCACAGCTTGTGTCAGTGAACCGGCAGTATCGATTTCGTCATCGACGATCAGGGCGGTGCGATCTTTGACATTGCCGATGATGCCCATCGCCTCAGTGCGTCCATCGTTGCCCAGACGGCGCTTCTCCACGATTGCCAGAGGTGCATTCAGACGCTCAGCCAATTGACGAGCTTTTTTGGCAAAGCCCTCATCAGAAGAAACCACCGTCAAGTCGGGCAGGTTTTTCTGTGCGATGTAACGCGCCTGCGTAATCTGAGCGGTTAGCTCATCGACAGGAATATTAAAAAAGCCCTGTATCTGGCCTGCGTGCATGTCCATCGTCAAGACACGATGTGCGCCAGCCACGGTAATGCAATCAGCGATCAGGCGGGCGGTGATAGGAACTCTTGGCTGATCTTTTTTATCGGTGCGCCCATAGGCATAATAAGGAATAACGGCGGTGATGCGGGTAGCAGAGGCACGTTTCAACGCATCAATCATAATGAGCAGTTCCATGATTGAGCGGTTGACCGGCGAACTAAATGGCTGAATGACAAATACGTCTCGTTCGCGCACATTGTTGTTAATCTTGACAAAAATATTCTCGTTGCTAAATTGAAAGACATCGGCGCTACCGAGCGGAATGCGCAGATGGCGGCAAATAGCGACCGCTAAAGCGCGGTTAGCATTGCCGCTAAAGACGCGCAAGTCATCCATGAGTACCTCCTGTTGCTTTCATTATAGCACATGGATGACATTACCGTCTGAAAACGGCTATCGTTACTCATCCACATTCTCATCATTGGTTTCTTGATCCGCCAGTTCTTGCCACAGTGTCTTGACGGTTTTTTTGGTAATTTCATAGCTAAAGCCACGCCTTTGCAAGAAGGAGCCGAGACGATTGCGAAAGGTAGCAAAGTCGATAGTAGGCTGGTGGGCCAGCGCGAATGCCTTTTTGCGGGCCGCACGCATAGCACGTTCCTCGTCCTGCTCATCGCTGACAATCTCGTCGATCACCGTGCGTTCGACCCCCTTCATGCGCAGTTCGTTTTTGATAGCCCGTGCGCCGCGTGGACTGAACTGCTCACGTGTTTCGAGCCAGAAAGTGCCGAAGGCGCGATCATTGACCAGGTCCATATGGTCCAGGCGTGTCATGACCTCGTCGATCAATTCAGGCGCGGTCTCTTTGCGGCGCAGATAGCGTCGTACCTCTTCGCGGCTCCGAGGCCGAAATGAGAGGTAGTTAAGAGCGCGATCAACGGCCTGTTGCAGCGCCTCCTCGCGCTGCAATGTTTCCAGCTGGCTAGCAGTCAGTTCTTGACCAACAGCCAGCCCTATGCGCAACACGATCAGCGTATGAGTGCCGAGCAAGAATTGACCATCGACAAAAATACTAATACGGTCGGCATTCGTTGCCTGGGGTTGAAGAGCAGTAATCAGCATAGCGATACTATAACACGCCTGAATGAACAGTGACAAGGTATAATAATGAGGCATATGGGAAAAGTGAAAATTGTGGGGAAGGAACCTTACAAACGTTTGATAGGTTGAGGCTACGCAGTATTTCATTCAACCCACACGGGCGAATGAAAAACTACGCCGAAGCTTTACGAGTAGAGCATTTCCGCTTCGGGCAGACTTTCCTGCATTGCATCTGGCAGCATCTCGATCAGAGGCACCGATTTTTTCTCTGTGATGTGATTCTGCTCGTCCACAAAGACGATCTGTGGCTCCAGAGTGCGAATTTCTTCTTCATTGAATTGCGCGTAGTTGATGATAATGACGATATCGCCTTCAGCAGTCAGACGCGCCGCCGCACCATTGAGACAGATGACACCGGAGCCGCGTGCGCCCGCGATGGTATAGGTTTCCAGACGCGCACCATTAGTCACATTCACAACCTGCACCTTCTCATAGGGATAAATGTCGGCAGCTTCTAACAAATCCTGGTCGATGGTGATGCTGCCGATATAATTGAGATTGGCCTGAGTGACGGTGGCGCGGTGTATTTTGCCTTTGCACATAGTACGCAACATGCTACAAGAGATTCCTTTCCATTCCACAAGTAACAACGTAGGTAGGGGCATGATTGATCATGCTCTGAAAGCGTTAGCTTCCCTCTTCATAATAGTAAACGATGCAAGGAACCAATTGGGAACATGCCATAACATACGTCTTATGGTTGTGCCTACTTATGAATGTGCCTGCGGACAAGCTATTACCTATCAGCTGGTCTCGGTTAAGAAACAGTGAATTTTGTAGGACTTTTGTGTGGATTTCCTCCTAATTTCCCACAAAGAATTGACGCATCCCTGTCTATTCAAGTACAGTCAGTAACGCAAGACACATACTAGCAATGAGGTAGATTAATGCCACAAATACAACCGCTGCCATCATTTCAGCCCGATGATGACGTTGAAGTGACTGATCAGCAGTTCTATGACACTGCTACCACCGTCCCATTTTGGAATGGTAGGGGTTTTATGACACACGAAACCATGACAGAACCCCTGTCAACAACACCTTTAGCCAATTCTGGACCACTAACTGCACAGGTGCCGGGCATTTCTGGTCCGTTGGATGCTACGACAAAGAACCTATCGTTGATTTCAGCCCTGCAATCGACGATACAGATAAAACCTGGAAGTCGCGTTGTGGTGATTCCCGCCGAGAGGAAGCGCACAACGACTTTATTGCCTTCTGCTTCTACGAAACGCATCCCGCTTAAAGTGCGCCTGGCGATCACGCTCAGCACGTTTTTGCTAGTGATACTCATAACACTGCTTTCACTGACACCGATCAATACGGGGCAGGGTAGCCAACCGCTAGCCTCCAATGTCATTCAATGGGTGCAATCCAAGCAACTGCAATTGAACATTTTCGGGCATACTCTGCCAATTGTCCAGAATGTGCCAATCGCGCCGGTAGCGACAACCGCTCCGCCGGTAGCGATATTGCCTGAGAGCCAGTATGTGGCGATTGCGCAGCAGGATGCCAGCGCAGCCGGTATCTCGCCCACCTATTTTGTGCGCCAGATCAACCAGGAGAGCGGCTTCAATCCCTATGCAGTCTCGCCCGCCGGTGCAGAGGGTATCGCGCAATTCGAGCCAGGAACCGCTGCCGGTCTTGGCATCGATCCGTTCAATCCCATTCAGGCACTGAACGCGGCGGCACACCTGATGGCCTCTTACGCGAACCAATATGGCGGCAACTACGCCATGGCCCTGGCTGCCTATAACGCCGGTAGTGGTACTGTTCAGTATGCTATTAATGCCTGTGGAGCGGCTAACTGGATGAACTGTCTACCAGCTGAGACGCAAAACTACATTTATACCATCATGGGCATTTGATTGGATATTCTTCCTTCCGAGTAGTTTTAGCTGGCTAGTGTAAGCAAAAATAATCGTGCAAAGAATGTAGAACGAGTGTGACGATGGAAAGAAGCTTGAGGCGATCTTCAAATGCTCACAGGCGTGGGCTTTCCGTCGCCAATGCGCACTTTCCATAGCGAAAACCCGTTTCGAAATACAACTCTTTTGCTCTTTCCTGGTATTTACCTGATGAACGCACAAAAAACAGCAAGGGGGCGCAATGGAACAGAGCGAGAGCATACTACTGGCACGGCTAGCAAGTAATCTGCCCGGTCATTTCACGCAGTTCGTGCTTGCCTATCAAGGGCGGTTCTATGCCTTACAGTGCAATATCGCGTCGTGGGTGAGTTGGTAGATAATGCAGGCGCGGTAGGAGCAGAGCCAGGGCTAGAGGATGCCTACGTGTGGCTGATGCGTGAGCAACGGGCATCGGGTTTGGTGAAAACGCTGTGAAATAGAAAGTG
>JAJZEJ010000083.1 GCA_021828635.1 Chloroflexota bacterium | reverse complement strand
TCGATCTTAAACTGGGCGATATGTCGGGACAGGACATTCTCAAGCAACTGAAGCACGATCATGTCACAACTGATATACCCGTGATCGTCTATACAGCAGCGTTTTTCGAGGCCGACGAAGTAGCCAGACTGATCGAGGAGAGTCCACAACGCTATCACAACGTCCACCTGCTGAAAAAGCCCTTTGAGTTGGATGTCTTGCTAGACCAGGTAGAGAGAATGCTTGAGGGTTCCGTGCAATAACCACTAGCAACCTTTTTTGAGAACAATACCACAAAAGGTCGTGTCTGAGAACATATTTTCAGACACGAGCAAGTGAAGCGTAGTAGGCATATTTATTACATATATTCATGATGATCGCTCAAGAGAAAGGAGGAACACAAGAATGAAATTCTTCGCAGGTCTCGTACTTGGTACAGGCATCGGCATCGTCATCGGGCTTTTACTCGCCCCGCAATCCGGTGAAGCCACCCGTGAACAGTTGACCGAGGGTAGCATCACGCTCCGCGCCAATGTACTCAGCGACGATATTCGTAACCGCGCCACTGCCGCATTGGTTCAGGGCCGCGATGTCTACAATCGTGCCAAAACAGAATTGAATGACCGCTACAAGCAGGCCAAATCCGGCAACCTCTAATTATACTATGTCCATTTTCGCACATGGCACCTACAAGAGGTGTCACTACATGTAGTGGCATCCCTGTGGGTGCCATATCAGCGTTCGTATTGCTTGGAGATCTTCTCGACCATGTTGCCAATCTCATTCCAGATGTTATGTTGATAATCCAGCATACGGGCCTGGTTGAGATCAAAGTCGCGGTTAGATGCATCAACTTTCGCATGGGCCTCGAACTGACGCGATAGGATCAGCGTCTTCTCACCCCGACCATGCAAATAGGTGGTCAGTTCTTGCAGATCCTTGAGCAGTGCATTCAGTTTCTCATCACTTGTCGGCATATGGTTCTCCTCTTGGACAGGGCGAAGGCGTGATAAATCACACCCCTACGGTTTTGGTGGCGGCATGATTTGCAGAGCATCGGCGAAACGGTTAAAAAAGTTGAATAGGGCGATAACGCTGGTAATCTCGACCAGTTGGGCATCATCGAAATGCGCCTGTAGTTCATACCATAGTTCTTCATCCACATCGCGTGCGCTCGTCGTGACAATTTCCGCATAGCGCAGTGCCGCCAGTTCACGTCCGGTAAACAGGTGTTTATGGGTATCAATGTGATAGAGCGCATCCAGCAACTCTTCACTCACGCCTAACTGCTTTGCCAAAGCAGTATGCGCGGACATTCAATAGAAACAATGATTGACCTGCGAGACGCGCACCGCCAGCAATTCTTTTAATTTTGGCTCAACACTACCATCGCGCATCGTGGCTGCAAGCATCTGCATGGCACTCTCGGCGATCTGCGGTCGATGAGCCATGACGCGAAAGAAGGTGGACATATTTGTAACCCCGGAGGTCGCACTTTCTGGAATAGGCGCGTTCTCATCGGGAAGAATACGTGACATACAACGGCTCTCCTCTAACCATCCGTTCACATGGGCTATTTATACCTTCTATTGTAATTCCGTCGTCGAGGTGGATGCAAGCAAAAATACCTCTACCTTTTTTTGCGCCTCATGCAGCATTGTTTCACTGCCTTCAAGCCACACAATACGGCTATCACGCCGGAACCAGCTTAACTGGCGGCGCGTGAAGTCATGAATGGCATATTTCAGACGCTCGACCATCTGCGCCTCATCGGCGAACTCACCGCGCAACAGGCGTGCGATAAAGCGATACTCCAGCCCCAGTTCTTCCAGGCGTTGATAGCTTACCCCTTGTGCTAGCAGGTGCTGTACTTCCTGTACCATGCCCTGCCGCATGCGTTCATCCACACGCCGGTCGATGCGCTCGTATAACACGGCTCTGGGCCAATTGATGCCAAATAGCAGGCAGCGATAAAGCGGTTGTGCCTTGCCACGTTGCCCTGAAAAGGGCTGGCCGGAGATCAGGCAAACTTCCAGGGCGCGAATGACACGGCGAGGATTGTTACAATCAATCACGGCTGCGCTCTGGGGGTCTAGACGCTCTAATTGGGCCAGCAAGTCGGCCAGGGGCTGTCGTTCTAATTGCTGGCGCAGTTCTGGCTGCGGTGCAATGGCCGGAATAGCGAGGTGATCGACGACAGCTTGAATATAATGTGGCGAACCGCCGACCAGGAAAGGCAGCTTCTGACGTGCTAGAAGAGCATCGATAGCAGCAATGGCATCATGTTGAAATTGCGCCACGGTATAGGTTTGTATGACATCTAGCATATCGAGCAGGTGGTGCGGCACTAAGGCACGTTCTTCGGGTGTGACTTTGGCCGTACCGATATCGAGGCCGCGATAGACCTGGCGCGAGTCTGCGGAGACAATCTCGCCTTGAAACTGGAGCGCAAGCTGAATACCCAGCGCACTTTTACCTGATGCGGTTGGCCCAAGTACGACGATCAACGGAGAGAGATTCTCCATAATATACCTCTATTGAATTAACCCCGTAGGGGCGTGATGAATCACGCCCAGCCTGCCCGTCGATGCGCTCACAGGGTGTGATGAATCACGCCCCTACGGGATCATTTGGTTTTGTTTCAGTAGATACTTCACGCGCATTACCAACGCCAGAATGATCCCGCTGCCAAGCAGAACGGATAGGGGTGTCAGGAGACTGAATGCAATCTGCGTGGTGAGCAGAAAACCGAGCGCCGCGCCTACAACTATCGCAACAGCCTGCATCAATCCACGGAAGCGATTCAACCCCCAGGAGACGCCACGCAGAATGTAGTCGCTAATCAACGGAGAGCTACCAACTGTAGCGCCCAGTGCCACAATAATCAGCAGTATCAACATCTGCATTGATGGGAGTGCATGTTTGAGCGCCAGTTGCCAGAGTTGATTGGTCAGTGCCTCCACTAGAAGAGCCGCACCCATACCGGTGCAGGCGCGATTAATAAAATCGCTGCGTGTCCAGGCATCATTCCGATGGACCAGCAATGAACCCAGTGTCGCGGCTGGTACAGCAACCATCAATACCAGGATCATCCAGGCATTGGGCATGAGCGGTGGCTGGTGTGCCAGAGCTGGTAATTGTGCGACCAATGTATAGCAGAGGCTGTCCAGCATTAAAGCCGCAGAGAAGGTCAGACCGCGTTGCATCCACAGGCGTTGACGAGGCGAGGCGCGTAGTGGATCCCAACCATTACTGCCGGGATGGCCGTATTTGGCCTTATATTCCTCATCGCGCTCGGTGTTGGCATTGGGCAGACCGGTCAGCGTGACCGATGACGTTGCTGCCTGTGCTTTTACCGTTGGCGGCATCATAGCAAGACCACTTGCCGTACCCATCGTACCCATTGTCAGATCGTCATCATCCTCGTCGTCTAGATCACCCGCGAAGGTCTTGCCCCCGCGTCGGGGCGAAGAGGTCGTCGTGTAGCTGATAACATCGGCCTCGACCGTCACCACCAATTCCTCATCCGTGTCCTCGTGATCGAGCGCGACGATGATATCACCGGAGTAGTGCATGCCGCCAGCCAAGCGGGTAGTGTTGACGCGCACATTCACCCGTGTACTCATGCCGTCAAACTGGCTTTGATCGACCATAATCCATTGCTGAGTCGTGTGAATAGTGCCACTGACACTCTCACCCTGACGACCGGCGACAGTGAATGAGAGAGGCGCGGAGACACCGGGGTAAACCTGCCCAAAGTCGATGCGGCGCGGAGTGATCTGCACAGGGGTGGTCTGTTTGCGGGCGAAAACGCCCGCGATGCCGCGACCATTGCGCGAGGCGACCGTACCGGGATGGACAGCGGCCATGCGCCCCGATGTCGAGGTGACAGTCTTGCCGCGTAGACGCGCATTC
>JAJZEJ010000610.1 GCA_021828635.1 Chloroflexota bacterium | reverse complement strand
GATGCGCAATCTGGCTGTTACGCATCTCACCACTAAGCGTCTGCCACGCTTGTGCCTGTCCGCTCAGTTCTAACGCGGCATGCTCTTCACACACACGATCAATATACTGTGGTAGCGTGCCAATTTGCACATGGATTGAGTCATACGCAGTACCTTCCTGCCCATTTTCCTGTTCCAGGTGCGCCAGCAGGCGTTGCCGTTGTGGGTCAAGCTGTGCCAGCCGACGATTCGCAGCCTCAATCACTGCTGGCAGGCCAGCCTGCGGCTCTAGATGATCGGAGCCATTCATGAAAAGCAGGGTATGCGTGGTCGCTTTCGGCAAAATATTGGAGACCAGCAATTCGAGGCGCATCACAAATTCATCAGGCTTGAGCGGCATCTGACGCGCATTCGAGTAGCCCATAACATCGGCCAGATGTAGCACCAGCACCGTTGTGCCATCTGGTGCGGCCCAATAGAACTCGCTCTGTTTGGCCTCAGCGCCGACGCCACGCCAAAAGACAGCATTATCAATGCCTACGCCCTGCAATATCTGCGGCAGTTGCGCGATATGCCCGAAACTATCCGGCACATAGCCCACGCGCATAGGCGACCCATACTGTGCAGCACGCCGCAAGCCAAGCTGCAAGTTGCGAATCAACGACTCGCCACTGACCAGAAACTCATCAGGCTGCACATACCAGGGACCGGTCAGCACACGCCCTGAGCGGATATAACGGGCCAGATGCTCTTCCTGCTCCGGCTTCACTGCCAGATAGTCGTCCAGCACTATCGTCTGCCCATCCAGCATAAAATAGCTAAACTGCTCATCGTGATCTAAAATATCGAGGAGCATGTCAATGGTCTTGATCAGGCGCACACGAAATTGCTGAAAGGTCTGGTACCACTCACGATCCCAGTGAGTGTGTGGCACAAGGATGATGTGTAGCTGCTCCGGCATATGGCTCCTTATATACTATAACGTGCAATAAAATATAAAGCACTACATAGTATACTGCTCTCATTTTCAAGATAATGCAAATTATACCTGATATGCGATGATGCTAGCAACCGCGACAAACAGGGAAAACTATGAGAGGCAGCGAGCAATTTCGTGAGGTCACGAAATTGCTCGCTGCCTCTCGATATGGAGGGGGTCAGAGCTTGTAGATTCTCACTCTGTTAATCCATGCTGAGCGTACATTTCAGCAATGATATCCTCTACCGTTCCTTCATAAAACTCGCCACGCTCTATCTCAGCAAGAGCAGGGGCAAGATACGCTCTAAGCTGCTCCATCGCTTCCTGTTCTTCCTTTGTCATAGGAAGAACCTTTTCAAGAATGTAATCCTTGATGCTCAATCCGCTCGTAGCAGCACGTTCCTTGATCTGCTGATGCTGTGACTCCGTAATCTCAATCGAGAGTTGCATGCTAGTCTCCCTTTGCGCTTAAAATTTTTTATATGTATTTTTCCATACTGTCCACTAAATGCGCTCTTTAGAACAAAGAATCCCAGAAGTGGATACTTCGCACTTTCTCCGATGGAAACGTTCCTTTTTGCCGTTTAACCGATAGATCAAACAATTGCACTTCGATCTTTCCAGCAAACTCCATTGGTCGTAGAGCATTTTCTTTAAAGGCAAGAAAAGGTGTTTCGCCGATGACAAACTCCTCTATATCTTGGAGTGATACGTTCCTACCTCTGAACTTGTCGCTCAGCAATGTTTGTAAAAGTGTATAATCAGGTTGATCGAAGAGAAGCAGTTGATGGGGATTAGTAAAATCGGAGAACTGGTAAGTTCCTGTTGGGTCTACTTTCCACATAGCTCGTTTCATCGCCTCCATGCCTTTCAGGTGTTTGGTGGCAAAGAAGAGATAGTAGTCTCTGGAGTTACGTTTATTACGCATACAGAAAGAGCGCACATATTTCGCCCCGGCATAATTGATAAGCTGATTCTGATAGAGGTCATGGATACGCAAGGCTCGTTCTCTAGAGTCTGGCTGGTCGGTAATAATGGTTTGCCATTCATCTGTGCCAAATAGTTCATCATATTGTTGTGCCTTTGTTCGGTAATTAGCAGTCAAGAAACGATTCACCTCTTCGTACATGAAATTAATCAATACCTCACAGCCATAATGTTCCATTAAACGTTTGATAAGCGACATAGGGGTATCAGAATAACCAAAAGGATCAATAAAAGCGAAAGTCGGTATAAGTGAAACTTGTTGCGCTTCTACATGGGAAAGTATTGTATCCATAGTATCGGAAAATGTACCTTCCCAGAGACGATATTTCATGGTAGGTGGAAAATCCCCGCGTTCTTCGCGCTGTTGTAATAGTTGGTGTAGATATTGGAGACGAGCAGGGTCTTTCTCGACAAAAAGAAATATGACTTCCTTTTGGCGAACAGGTACATAGCTATGTTGAAGAAGCGCGTCAATCATAACCAGTGGCGAACCTATTTCACCGCCCTCATATTCGCCAGGGCCAGCGAAGCCATCAATCAGCAAAAGGCGATCATTAAATGATACCATAATAGGAAACCATGCGTCCAGGTATTTGCGAAGAATAACATGCTTGGCGTGGGTATGATCGTCCATTGACCAGGTGACATTTTTAGGAGCAGCCATACTTATTCCTCTGGCTTTTCTGCTACCCTGCTGCTCTTGATGCATCGGTATGACGAAAGGAAGCGGGATGGATGAAGCGACACATCTATTGCAGCAAGGTATACGAAATCATTCCACTAGAACGGTGTCACAGTACTCTCAGTATAGGGACGCGCTATGGGTGCAATCGGTGATACGGGCATCTACTGTAGAGTATATAACATCAACCGCTCTTTAGCAAGAGAAAGACAGATAGCTAAACCGCCATCAGTTCTGGCAAAGGATATTCATCCCAGGTACGATCCTCCAAGAGACGCCCACCAGCTTTTGGCGTGCGTCCACCCCATTGTTTGAAGAAAAAAGAGACATGTGCGGCAACACAGCGATCTCGCAAGTCAATAGCCCATTCTTTCTGCATCGGACGAGCCTCTGGGCCACTCTCACCACCAACAATTACCCAATGAATACCCTCAAGGTTGAGCGAGGGTAGAGGGCCGAGGAGCGGTTCACAAGAGAGAAAACGCACGGCAGCAGGCACAGCACGCAATGCATCGGCCCGTGGTGTCAGTTCATCGCTCTCGATACTCACACCCATCCACACGTTAGAAGGCCAGGAGAGTTTTGGGCCAAGCCGACGTAAACGACCGGGGCGTTTTGTCAATACCTGGAAAGTGTGCCAGTGTGCTTTGCGCATTACCTCAAAAACTTGAAAAATATACTCATCTGGCACCTGACTGTGGAAAAGATCGGACATCGAGTCAACAAAGATCATTCGTGGTTGCTTCTCATGGAGCGGTACTTCAAGTCTCCCTGGCAATAACTGCACGCTAGAGAAGGGTTGAGCATACTGATGCGGCATTGCCATCTGTCCCTCGGCATTCCAGTAGCCATCATAGCGTTCATAAATGGTATGCCGACGGTCATGCAGCATGAAGGCATAGCAGTGATCGCACCCTGCTGTTGCACGTGTACAGCCTACAGTGGGATTCCAGGTCATGTTTGTCCATTCTATCGCTGATTTGCCACTCATATGTTTGCTCTTTCTGGTTCCTCAATAATGCTTCTATCAAATAGAACACCTATTCCAATAAAGAGCATACCCGAAAATAAGAGAAAAGTCGAGAGGTATACTCCTTACTTTGTGAATGCACATTCCATATTGGAAAAACGGATGGCAAGGACACAATAGCCACATCACTGGCCTGAATGGTTCCATTAAAATTCTTCCCTCGCTGTTGCTCTGCTCTTAAGAGAGCGAAAGTTATTTGACAGGCTACCCGTATTGTGCTAGGATTGACAGTGAGGAGG
>JAJZEJ010000387.1 GCA_021828635.1 Chloroflexota bacterium | reverse complement strand
GCCAATGGGACGTTTGTCAACGAACAGCCCGCACGCGAACCCTTACCTGCAAAAGTGGGTGATGTGATTCGTGTTGGCTATATACGCTTTCAACTCAAACCGTAAGCAGGTTTTCTAGATAGAGACGAGGGGGTTCATCAATGGCAAGCACGGCAAGCCGAACAAAGCGAGCTAACCAGACACAACCATCAGTAACGAAAAACAGCCATTACCGTTGGAAAGAACTGGGACTACTGATTATCCCCTTCATGATTCTGCTGTTGGAGATGTTTCAACTGATCCTGGTTACGACAGTGGACCCACAATCCACGATGACCACGAAGAATCTACCACCCATTCAGAGCCTTATTCCAGCCCTGGGGGTGATTGCCGCATTGCTTGGCGTCAATATCTTTCTTAGCGTCTTCTTCCGCAAAGCCGATCAGATGCTCCTACCACTCGTTGGCCTGCTGAGCGGTCTGAGCGTGCTAATGTCCACCCGCCTGGGACCGGACCTCAACCCACCTGATCCGGTATTAGGGTCACATCAATTACTATGGGTATTACTTGGTCTTACTATCTGCATCATTACTGTCGTCGCGCTACGCAACATGGAATGGCTATCACGCTATAAGTATAGTATCGCGCTCCTCGGCGTGGTATTAGTTGGTATCACGCTCGTACATAGCTTGCACGCTAACCTCAATAGTCCAACCCATGACCAGTTAAACATCGGTCCACTCAATTTCCAGCCCTCTGAACTGCTAAAAATCTGTATCGTGATCTTCTTCGCCGCCTACTTGAGTGAGAACCTCAACATGGTAGCTAGAGGCAATTTGCGTCTCGGCGGTTTGCGGTTGCCACCTTTGCGTCAGCTTATCCCACTGCTCCTCATGCTGATGCTCGCGTTAGTCATCTTCTTGGGTATCCGCGAACTCGGCCTGGCACTGCTTATCTACGGCATCTACCTCTGTATGATCTATCTCGGTAGTGGCAAATTGACCTATGTACTAGCCAGTCTGGGACTCTTCATTGTCTTCGGCTTAATTGGCTATCTACTGTTCGGCTATGTTCGCGCACGCTTCGCCGTCGTCACAACGAATGTCGTTAACTGGAATGCGCAGAGCGAAGCACTCTACAGCGAACCAGGCGGTGCATTTCAGGTCGTGCAGGGTTTAATAGCTCTTTCCAGTGGCGGCATCCTGGGCGCAGGACTTGGTCTTGGTGCGCCAACATTTGTGCCTGTCATACAATCTGACATGATCTTTACGGCACTGGGCGAGGAGTTTGGTCTGGTCGGTCTCTTTGCTATCATCGGCATCTACTTGTTCCTCATCTATCGCGGCTTTCGCATCGCAATGGAGGCTACCACTACCTTCAATCAGTTGTTGGCTGCCGGTCTCACCTCGATCTTCGCCATCCAAACGCTGGTTATCATTGCGGGTAACATGAATTTCTTTCCTTTGACCGGTATCCCACTCCCTTTCCTGAGCTACGGTGGTAGCTCGATGGTCGGCAACTATATCATCATTGGTATCCTGCTACGCATCTCTTATAATACCGCCAGAGAACGGGAGGGACTTGTATGAAACAAACAGAGTGCCGCGAGGAATATTCTGTTTGATGAAAACATGTTTCAGCTTGTATCTTCTTGTAACACATGCTATACTGCATTATAGAATGACCCTGTGTCCTTTCGTAAACGAATCGTGTTTGGGCAAAGAAAGTTATAGCGAGATTTATGGGCCAGTATCGGCAATGGTTACAATGTAGAGAGACTGATCGTCGGCTACACGAGCAAATGCACGCTCTTGAAGAACAGCTCATACAATTACAAGCACAAGTAGATCATACGCCTACAGAAGAGGTGATGGCGGATAATATGATTATGCGTGCGCTAGCTATGTATGCTCAGAATGAGCAAGTAGATAGAGCAATAGAGCAGGAAGCACTAGAATATCAATCGGCACAGAATTTCTCATCAGCATTGCAAGCCAGAGGGAGCTTCTCCTCCGCCGATACGCCCGAAATTCGAGCATCTTTGCGTCAGCAGTCAGAGGTCAAAAAGGCCAATGTTATTCCAACCACGCCACATACCGAACTAGCTTTACTGCCGGAGGACATCGGCGCATTTATCGATGAGCATACACAGACCGGTCAGCAACGTCCACCAGCTTGGTGGCTGCAAACTATCCAGCAAAATATACCTCCCACCCCTCAGACATCACCAGTAGAGGCAAGCGGGCAGACAGAGTCGAGTACACGCACGAACCGTCTGGTGCAGCGTTGGGTAGCACGCTGGGGCAAACAATTAAACCAGACACAAGAGGCCACTAAGGATCACAACCATGAATGAGTATGACCGATTAGAGAGTGACTACCTCTCAGCTTCTGAGTCGCTCCATCAGCTACTCTCTCATTTCTTCTCGCAACTGACGCCGGAAGATGTAGAGCAATTCTATCAAGGCTACTATGACTGGCAGTTACAACAAAGTATTGAGACAACACGCAGACAAATTGAGCAGATACAACGGCAGATCGCGGAAAATGAGCAGCAGATGCGGCACATCACACCCTCAACGATTACGCTTGCTGTCATCGCACGCTTACAATCGCAAGGCGTTAGTGATATTGATCTACTTGACCACATGGTGGCGCGTGGCGACGCCTGGCTCGACCATACCATACAACTACTCGATCAGTGTGAACGTCTAGGCATTATTTACGGTGACTACACACAATGGTGCGAACATGCCCTGGAAGGTGCCTACGACTGGATTACCTCTATCACGGATAGTGACAACTTCGCTACAACGCAAGCGAATGATGCCCCTCTCGAAACTGGCATTACCGAGGAGATGCTGCTACGCAAATTCATGAGCGAGCATGAAGAAGAGACGAAGCACCCTATTGATGAACAATCAGAGCAATCGCTAGAAGCCGAAGCACGAGCATTTGAAAACGCTAATGATGCTAATGATGCTAATGATGCAGATACTCCTGATAAAGACAACAATGATGATAACCCTGATACCGACTCAGGAAGTTCGGAGGATACACTTTCTGAAGATATTGACGAAGAAATCGCTCCGGCAACGCATAAAGAGGATGTGCCTGAAACGCCAGGACAGCCAGAGCCAGCGGAACATAGAGAAGAGGCGGAACATCAGGCAGCATCACGTACTCACGCGCCATCACACGCACGAACAGGACATCGACGGCTCAAAGAGCAGGTTGCCCATCACACACGGCGCGAAGCGGTCATCGCTGGACAACACACACGTGGCATGATACCTAACCATACGGCAAACTGGCCCGCCTATATGTGAGAGCCTCGGACGTGATAAATCATGTCCCTACAGAATTTAATTTTGTGGTGGTAGTGGTACAGGCATGCCTGGCATTTGCGCCATTGGTTGTATAGGTGGCACATTTTGAACTGTAGATACACGCTGCTCCAGCTCGCTCACACGACGACGTAGACGTGTCAATTCGCGGCGATCCCGCCATGCCGAGAGAACCGAGACTATGTACAACAACAGCGCACCTAGCAGAAATGCGAACAACACTACCAGCCCAAGCGGCAAGCTGGGCGATTGCCAGTTAAACAAGTACAGATGAACATATGGCGTCATCATGTTCTGCACAGTAACAATGGTCAATACGCAACCAATGAGTAGTAAAAGAATAAGAATCAGGAAGAACATATACCCCTCCCTTTGTATAGCCAGGTCTACAGGTTCAGCAGCATAACACTCTTTACCTATGTCAACTATCTACTGAATGTTCTACGCTGACTATTGTATATACAACACGAACAGCCTTCCCTCTTCGCTACATTGCTCGCTCATATTTCCTGAGATTGTAGGGGTCGGTTCATCGCGTCCGCCTTGCCCACGCATCGTCACCCACACACACGGACGCGGTGAACC
>JAJZEJ010000763.1 GCA_021828635.1 Chloroflexota bacterium | reverse complement strand
AATAGGTGTCCTGCTGGCTGACGGTGACAGTCATGAAGGTCATGGTTCTGCTCTCTTTCTGCACTAGTGGAAGGCAGCATGGAACGCGGCCACGAGCGTCGGCAGTGACCACAGAACAATCAGCGCAAGAATGGCAAAGAGACTTGCATAATCGAGCAGTTTGCCCACCCAGGTGCGCTCAAGTGCCGTGAAATTCTGGCTACCAAAAGCAGTGAGCCAGCGGAATATGCGTGACATGTTGGTCAACCTTTCTTTTTCTACTTGTTTCAAGAACAAATGTTTGTTGACCACAATGGGTACAATGAGACTATCCGAATGATTCTGGCTCATTGCCTTGTAGTCATTTGGTGCAACCGCTTGGGGAGGTGCGTTAGCTTTGGTCGGCAAGCGCCTCCTCAAGACGGCAGAATATACCTCATCCACGTTCTTTCTTCAAAAATACTCTATCCACTTGGCTTAATCATAATTTACCGGGTGGGTGTTTATACTTAAACACCCACTTTTTTGTGACCATATTATGATAGTCACTTTATCGTATCAATATAATGGTGTTCATATGTTCACAAAGTTGATTTAACCGCCATAGAAAGAATAGCATATGAATATCCATGTGTCAATACTTGCTTATGACGACAGTGCAAATTCATAGCCATTATTATTATCAAAACATTGAAGAGTTTTATAGGTAACATGGTTTTATGGTTGTCATATTTCTTTGTATATGGTATACTTTATGAAAATCAGCATCAAACTGGCGATGAGGAGACCACTTACATGGAAGAAAGAAATTATTACTTTGCAAATGAAATACCCCATTTGCTTAATGAACATACCCCTTCGTACACAACTTTCTACCGATGTGTTCGAGCTGGGAAGATAAAAAGATCTAACCATGCAGGGCAAGATACTTATGATAAAGAGGATGTAAATGCTTTTCTTCGTGGTAATTTTAGTACGAGAAGCAAAAGGCGTTCTTCTCTCCAATCGACGGAGAAGAACATGACCACAGAAAAAGTCCCTACTCAACTTTCATCGGTTGCTCAAATACCTATATCTATTGAAGAAAGACCAGATACTTCAAGTTTCTTTGCCTCTGCTGCAACTGGCGCAACAGATTGGATAAAAGAGAGTGATCTTCCATATGTGTTTGCACTCGACTATGAGGTATATGGTTTAGATGCTACTGTATCTCCTCTGATAACAAGAACCTGGTGGCAGAAAAATCCTTTCGCTTGCAGGATACTTTTTGACCAAGAAAATAGAAAAGACGTATGGGGCGCATTAACGATCCTTCCAATGAAGGAGGAGGATATCTTTCATATCTTATCTGAGCAGATGGAAGAACGAGATATTCATGCTAATCAGGTATTACCGTATGAAGCGGGAAAAAGTTACGCTGGCTATGTGGCCTCTGCTGCTATTAGGCCAGAGCATCGCTATCACTTTAGGCTTCTCATCGAGAGTGTGTTGAGTTTTTGGTGCGAACAGTATCCCCAAATGGAGTTAACCAAATTGTATGCATATGCATTGGGTGATGCTTCTAGTGATGGCTGGCGTCTTATCCGCAAGTTATTTTTTGCACCACTTTATGAACGGGGCGGGTACAACTTCAAGAATGCATGGGAATTACGTCTTAATTCCCCAAGTCCGTCTAAAATCATTACACACTATCAAAAATGTATACAAAGCAAGATTGAACAAGGAGAAAACTCCATGTCATCAATAGTTATTGAGAACCGAAATATTGAGAATGCGTACAAAAAGAAAGATCCAGCTCAGAGATTTACAGGTGAAACCATCAGAAAAATGACTTTTAGGGCAGAAGTATCTCAGAGATTCAGAGCAGCAGTATCTGAAGAGGATATCAGAGCTATTGTAGAAATTGGTGATTCAATCTTTGGCGCATCTAATGTAGCAGATAATGTCCTTGTTAATCTTTTCTTGGCATGGTCCAAGCGCAACCAGGAGATCTTCCATGTGCTAGAGGTTGATGGATATATAGAAGCATTTACCTCTCTTCTTCCGCTTCATCAGACGAAAATAGATGCGATTATCCAAGACAAGATTCGGATGAGCGCAATCACGTCAGAAGACATTCTGGTATTTGAGCCAGACAAACCTGTAAATTTGTTTGTGCATGTCGTTGGCGTCCGGCCTACTGAAAATAGAGGGGTAGAGCGCACTCGTAATCACAAATTTGGTGGGCAACTTCTCCAGGGAATGGCGGCCATGTTTGCCGATTGGGCCGAACATGGTATCAGAATCAACTCAATCTATGCCAGAAGCAACACTATCTATGGCAAAGGTCTCAGTGGAGAGCTAGGTTTCATCCAGATAGACCCGCCACCACCCGGAGCCTCAAAGCCAGTTTTTTTCCTTGATGTGCAAACCTCACCAATTTTTGAAGAATATCGGCGTCTCTTGCGAATTTGGGAAGAAAACACACATCTTGTATAAGATGAACTGAATACCTCTCATTCAGGGAGCTGGCCTTGTCGTCGAGGGCAAGATAGCACTGAGTGGGAACAAACTTGGTGGACGAAAAGTGGCAACCGTTATTATTACGATAATGGTTCAATGCTACCATGAAACTGATCGCGGATAGTTGTCTGTTCAACTGTTGTCGTAATAATAACGGTTGATCTGAAGAGGTAATACAGTGAGCGATATTCAATATTCAGAACACGCCGTTCTCACGCCTCAAGAGGTGCGCGAGGTCAATTTCTACGGTGATATTTTGCTTGTTGGTCTTGTTGATGGGATAGCCTATGTGGCATTGCGCCCAATCATTGATTTTCTTGGCGTTGATTGGGCACCACAGTATCAACGCCTCCAGCGCGACGACATTCTCGATGAGGAACGCCGCTTAGTTATCATGACCAGTGCCGATGGCAGGCGACGCGAAATGGTTTGCCTACCTTTAGAATTTCTGCCAGGCTGGCTCTTTGGGATTGTGGGCAGTCGCTTTAAGGACGCCGAGAAAGCTGAGAAGCTCAAGCGATATCGCCGTGATTGTTTTCGCGTTCTATGGCGTGAGTTCGGGCAACGGGCCGCATCAACGGTGCCAGCAAAAACCTCGGCACTTACACAGGTACGTGATCTGGGCTTGGCTGTGGCACAACTGGCCGAGGAGCAAATGGAGCTACAAGGGCGCGTTGACCTGCTTCATACCGAGGTTGATCGGGCGCATGGACGACTGGATCGGGCAGCAGAAGTTGTCGGCAATTTGCATCGCCATTTAGGAGCAGTGGAACGCCGCGTTGCCCCAGCAGAAACGATTTCCAATGAGCAAGCCACGGAAATTGCAGGATCGGTGAAGGCTCTGGCAGAACTCTTAACTCACCAGGCCGCAGGGAGCAGCAAGGACGGAAAGGTTCCCAATTATTACCAGGGAGTTTTCTCCGAACTCTACAGGCGTTTTGGCGTCACCAAGTACACCCTCATCAAGCAAGCTGACTATCATGCTGTTCTTCAATTTCTCGATGACTGGCGAACCTCTGCCCAAAGCGGTCAGGATGCACCTAAAAAATGAGATACAAAGCTATGCAAAATCAGGTTAATGAAGCCTTACAAAAAATACACACGAGCATCGAGCAGGCACAACACGAGCATGCTCTGCCTAGCCTCTCGGTTGCCATCGTGCATAACCAAGCTATCCTTTGGTCTGCTGGCTTTGGCTTTACTGACCTGGAACGGCATGTCGCGGCCACACCGCAAAGCATCTACGGCATTGGCTCGATTACCAAGCTCGTGACGGCGACAGCTTTGCTGCACTTGCGCGATACAGGACACGTGTTGCTCGATCAGCCAGTGGAACAGGTGCTGCCAGAAATGCACCTGGTGCAATCTCCTTTTGCCGATTCGCGCCCACTGACATTCCGCCAGGTCATGTCACACACCGCTGGACTCCCA
>JAJZEJ010000697.1 GCA_021828635.1 Chloroflexota bacterium | reverse complement strand
CTGACAACGCTCACCGGATATATAGTGCGCACTGATTATAAATTACCCGAAGAAGCTGACCCTTTGCCGAAGGCTGATACCATGTTGGTTATGCCTGCAACTTTCAATACTATCAATAAATGGGCGCAAGGCATAGGCGATACGCTGGTAGCCAGTATTTTATGTGAGGCGCTTGGACGGGAAACACCGCCAGTAATAGCTGTACCTTGTTTGAAAATGGATCTGGTACGTCATCCTATATTTCCCAAAAGTATTGCGTTCCTGCGTGAATGCGGTATTCGTGTTCTTCATGAGCCAGAGCGTTATCCATCGCCGTTAATGATTCCTTTTGATGAAGTAGTGGAAGCTTTAGAAGAGATGGATGAGCGTGATATGTAAATCTTCTGTAATACTATGCAATCAGCGATTCCTATGATATACTAGAGAAGTAAACGGAGTGGCCTCAGCTACCCGTCGGGGATTGAAACTCCCCTTATGGGGAAACCTGCACGATATTGTGAGGCTTTAGAGGCTATTCCGTCCTCCACCTCGAAGCCTCAGCCCATTACTTGTGTGAGTTTATATAAGATTCCAAAGAACAATAAACCCAGAAGTTTGTTCTCTACTAAAAGAGGTATTAAATGGATAAGTATAGAATATGGCTGCGACTCACCATTGAGTATCCCTGGACGGAGATGCAACCTTTATATCTCGGTTTCATTCCAAAGACACTCCCTACACCGAGTTATTTTTGTACGATTGAGCGGAATGGTGAGTCATATCTTGTTTTATACATCTATGAATATCTGAAAGATGTAAAGCAGTGGCATCAGTGGTTAATAGTGGGATGTTATGATGTTTATTTTGTTATGTTGGGAGAGAAGCAGCCAGAGATTGTAGTTAAAGATATAGGATATTTTTGTGATATGCTCTTAGCAGATGAATATGCTCTGATTGCTTCATCCTCTCACGTATATCGTTTTGATCGGAATACCCAATTATGCTGGAAAACAGAAGTGGTTACTCGTGATAATTTGTTTAATGATGGTATAGTTATTGATGATGTGCAAGGCGAGTGCATATATGGCACAATAGAATATTCTTTTGAACCATTCTGGTCAACTGAACAACCCTGGCCCACGAAATTTAAGCTTTCTCTTAGTACGGGGAAACTGATAGAATAGAGAGAGAGTTTATGATAAGGAGGCGTGCTGATGGCTTTACATAACCGTTCGACAATTAGCGTTGAGGAGTATCTCCAGCTTGATCGCAATAGCCTTGATGTACGCTATGAGTACATTGAGGGGTATATCCGTATGTTGGCCGGCGGCTCTGCTGACCACTCTATGATTGCTACAAATATAGTTATGCTACTGCGTGCGTTATTGAAAGCCAAAGGTTGTCGCGTCTATAACTCTGATGTGCGTGTGAAGCTCTCCGAGGAACATTATGTCTTCCCTGATGCAACCGTTACCTGTGACATGCGAGATCGCGGCAAAACTGATATTATTTATTCGCCTCGTGTTGTTGTAGAGGTGCTTTCTCCAAGTACAGAGAGCTATGATCGTGGAAGAAAGTTCACCTATTACCGCGAATGCCCGACTATCCAGGAATATATGATCGTGAACACTGCTTATGCAGCCGTTGAGGTTTGCCGACGCGAGAAGCAAAACTTCTGGAGTTTTCATACTTATAACATTGGCGACTCTATTGAGCTTACCAGCCTTGATGTGCGCCCCCCTGTAAATGCAGTGTACGAAGACGTTGAATTTCTCACTGATGGTGACGATTCCGCATAAAGCGGTAAAGGCGGTTTTGCTATGCCCCCCACCGTTACAACAATATCTCTTCTGGCTCAAGATGCAAGATTTTTTGCTGTCCGCTTATGCGTCGGTTGTATCCTCTGTGGTGGCTTGCACGTTACAAGAGGGAGCAAATGGTGCTGCTGGAGCAAAAACTGTAATAAGGAAATTGATTGGCTTTGTTATTCCTGCCCAAACATGATGTATAATGATCGTATGGCGCTATTTTTGCTGAAAGGGAGTTTTGATGAAACAAATTAAGGTTGTTGTTGAGAAACATACCGATGGCTACGTGGCATATCCTCTTGGTTTGAAGGGAGTAGTAGTAGGTGAAGGCGACACCTATGAAGCGGCGTTGGCCGACATAAAATCCGCTATCCATTTTCATATTGAGACCTTTGGAGCAGACGTTTTTGACGTTGAATCACCCGTACTTGAAGCCTACGTCGCTGATTCCGGCATTGCGGTTTAATGCCTAGATTTCCTGTGGATGCTCCAAAGGCAAAGGTTATTAAGACTTTTGAGCTATTAGGTTTCCGTCTTGTGCGTATACACGAACATATTGCTATGATTAGAGAAAATGAAGATGGAACTAGAACGCCGCTTACTTTGCCTAATCATCCACAAATTAAGGGTTTAACGTTGAGAACAATCTGCACTCAGGCTAACATTTCACGTAGCGAGTTTCTCAAAGCATACAATCAAGCTTAGCCACTATAGACCACCGTAAATCATGAAGCGCCTTTCAGATGTTGGAAGGCGTTTAATTAGGTTATAAGGAAAATAATCATGCAACTACCGATAATGGCAACGGCGATTGGTCTGGGCATCGCTTATGCCGCCGCTCCTGGTGCCGTGAATACAGAAGCGATTCGGCGCGGGGCCATGCAGGGAGCGCGTTCAACATGGCGAGTCGAGACGGGTTCGCTACTTGGCGATTCGCTTTGGGCGATTCTCGCTCTGACTGGCGTAACGTTCTTCGCGCACTATTTGGCTATACAGGTGGTGCTTGGCATTGCGGGCGGTTTCTTTCTCTTGCGTATGGCATGGTTGGCGTTGCACAACGTTTTAATGCGTCCTAAAGATGAGGCTATATCTACCAACTCAACACGTGGCGATTTTGCTACCGGCATTGTCTTCGGACTGGCGAATCCGGTTGGTCTGGCCTTTTGGTCGGGATTGGGCAGTAGCATTGTAGCATCAGGTATCGTCGGAGTGCAGTTTGTCGTTTTCTTCATTGGCTTCTTTCTTGGCGCACTGCTCTGGTGTGTCGTGATTAGCGCCCTGATGCGCTGGGGACGACGCTGGATTCGACCCTCGTTCTTTCGCTGGATTAACCTGCTTTGTGGCCTCGCGCTAGCCTACTTTGGCGTTGAGATATTGTGGACAACAGTGCAGACATGGTTGGAGAAACTACTCTTGCCGCTCTTTGAGCCTGCTCGCTAAAATACGAGAATAACATACTATCCCCTGCTTGCCCGACGATTCGTGGTACAATCTGCATACAGAAAACCTCTATTGAAGGAGCAAGTTCAGGGCATGGCAATACGGCGTGGTTTGCGTTTTCCGAAAGATTTCTTGTGGGGTACAGCCTCGGCGGCTTATCAGTGCGAAGGGGACAATACTAATAGTCAGTGGTATCGCTGGGAGCAGCAGGGGCGCATTTTGAGCGGCGAAGCGTGTGGCAATGCTGCGAACTGGTGGCAGGCGGCGGAAGTGGATTTTGAGTTGGCGGAGCAAATGGAGAATAACGCGCTCCGCTTGAGCGTTGAATGGAGTCGCGTTGAACCCACTGAGGGCCATTGGGATGCCGCCGCGCTAGATCGTTATCGTGCCATGCTGCTTGACCTGCGGCGACGCAATATCAAGCCAATGCTCACTCTGCACCATTTCTCCGAGCCGCTCTGGTTTGCGGAACGCGGTGGTTTTGCCAATCCCGTCAATCTACGTTTCTTTGTGCGTTATGTACGGCATGTGGTAGAGCATCTGCGTGATCTGTGCGATTTTTGGATTACGGTCAATGAGCCAAATGTCTACGCTGTAGAAGGCTATGTGCTGGGGACATTTCCGCCTGGCGCACAGAATATTACACGTGGATTGTGGGTTTTGCGCAATCTGCTTCAGGCGCATG
>JAJZEJ010000132.1 GCA_021828635.1 Chloroflexota bacterium | reverse complement strand
TCTTATCATCGTGCCGAACTTGACCGTCTATCCTAAGCTGAATTCGCTGAAACCTCTGGCCCAGTCACTGACATTGCGTGTCGTGGGTATCGTCGAAGTGAAACCGGGCGATCTATTCTGGCATGGTTACGACTTCCTTCCTGAGCCAAATCCTTCCGGTTTTCAAGACTCCTATGTTGTACTGGCCTCTGAATCAAGCCTCTTATCTGCATTTGATCGCATTGCGCAGGCCAATCAGTTAAACACCGTGATTACCTATTCTCCGGCTACCCTTACGCTCTATTATCAGCTCGATGCAGGGCATATTTTCATTGACCAGTTAGACGATTTGATTGCGCAACTCAAAGCCACACAGGGTAGCGTGATTACCCTTTTCAGTAATCCCATGCTGTCTAGTCAAGCGCCTTATATCCAGGATGGGCGGCTAGCAGGTGTTGTGCTGCCATCGACAGGGCAGCCGACACTGTTGCAAAACTTTCGCAGTAGCTTTGCTGATATTCGTATTCCGGTGATCCTCTTCGCCGCGCAAATACTCTGTTTACTGCTGTTTTTTCTCAGTATCACCACAACCGTTCTCATGGAGCGTCAGGCTGATGCGATTGGGCAGATGAGTAGTCGCGGCGCGAGCTTCACAAATATTTTGCGCATCTTTTTCAGTCAATGTGTGCTACTGGCTTTGCTGGCCTTGCTGCTTGGTCTGCCTCTGGCCTATGGCATGGTCTATATAGTAGCTTCACATGCTCTACCCGTAACCGAACGGGACGCCGTAAATGTTCTCTCACATGCACCGGTACTGACGCTCTGGCAAACGGCATCTTATGCGCTCGTTGTTCTTGTGATCGCGCTGGCAGTCATGCTATTGGCGCTGATGCAGGTATTACGTGAAGGTACGACGCAGACAGCGCATTCTATGCGTAGGCCGCTCTGGCGGCGTCTCTCGCTGGATATTGTCGCGGCAGTTATCGGGCTGGTTGGGTATGTCCTTGCTCTCTATCTGGCAAGTATCCAGAACCTGCTCAGCGGACAAACGCAGGCGCTGATTGTCTCGCCATTAGAGTTCCTGGCTCCCCTATTGCTGCTGCTGGCAGTGGCATTGCTCTTTCTACGGCTGTTTCCTATCCTATTGCGTTTCGGTGCTGTTCTAGCGCAGCGTGGGCGGAGCGCGGTAGCGTTGCTGGCACTGGCACAGATGGCTCGCGCACCGCGTTTGGCGGTACGCTTATTGTTGTTGCTGGCATTGGCTATCGCCTTTGCACTCTTCACCTTCGTCTTTGCCGCTACACAAACGCAACGTGTGCAAAATGTGGCCTTCTATACGGTGGGAGCCGATTTTAGTGGCGCGATACCCTTTGGGACACCACTGCATACATTACAAAGTAATCTTGCGCAGTATCAGCATATCCCCGGTGTACTAGCCACAAGCGCCGGTTATGTTGAGGATGATAGCGCCTCAACGGATGCCGCCGCTCTGCCCGTTCACTTGCAAGCCATTGACCCCACAACCTTCGCATCGGCTACCAACTGGCCCGCTTCCATATCATCTGTACCTCTGCAAGCGCAACTGAACCAGCTTGCGGAGCAGCGCAAGACGGCTATCCAACAAGGCGTGATGCCGGTAATCGTCAATGCCGCGCTGTGGAACGCGCTACATTTGCGGCAAGGCGCTACCTTTGCGCTGACCGATAATAATGCTGTGAATGATGTAACGCATTATCGCGTGATTGGTGAAATAGCGCGTATGCCTGGTATTCCCAATGCTAATGAAGGGGCGATACTGATTGATTATCAGACCTTCTACGCTCTTCAAGTGCAGCATTATTATGTGCAAATTTTCGTCAATCATGTCTGGTTGCATACGACCGCTAATGCTGCCACGCTGGCAACAATCCGCCGCACGCTCACAAACACTCCCTTGCAGCTCAACCAACTGGCCGACCGTCGCGCCCTGCTTGAGAACCTGAACGCTAATCCACTCACGCTCAATTTGACCAGCCTGCTCCTGCTTGGTGCTACCACGGTTCTCTTGTTGGCGCTGATTGGAAATATGCTACTTTCCTGGCTCAATGTGCGCCGCCGCCTGACTAGCTTCTTGATTCTGCGTGCGCTTGGCACCGACCCCGCTCAACTCACCGGTATGGTGTTATGGGAGCAGAGTATTCTTTATGCAAGCGCATTGTTGTTGGGGGGTGTGCTTGGCTATATCCTGGCCGCTACCTCCGTGCCGATTCTGATAGGAAATGGTTTGCCATCGGCTATTGGCATCGATAACACGATCAATGCCAGTGTAGTGAGCTTGCAGAACGCATTGCCGATTGTGCTGGTGTGGCCGACATGGCTGCTTGCCGCAGGTGTGGCGCTCGTGTTGATTTTTGTATTGACGTTGGGATTACTGCTACGAGTTGTTCGGCGCTCTTCACTGACGCAATTTTTACGCATTGACGAGAATCAGAGCCGTGAATTTCTATTGCGTGAGGATGTCACGGCGGTTGCTTTGGGCAAAGGACATGCGCAGGCGCGGCGTAACCAGAGTGGACGCTTATCAACAATAACGGTGGCACGCTGGCAGTTGCGCGGCGTCTGGTTGCTCTGGCTGATGCAGACACTGGGCATGATTGCCGCCGTTGCGCTGGTGTGTGTGGTTCCACTCTGTTCGACGCTCGCCTCTAGTGCCGAATTGCATAATGTGTTGTCCACCTCGCCTGAAACCACCAGCTTGGCGCTGTCGGTCACGACGCAGGGACTATCATCACGAGTAGTAGCGCAGGCACAGCAAGATGTAACAGCGCCGGTACAACATACGCTGAATCCCTATTTGGAGAAGAATGCGCCTGCATTCTCTATTCTCGTGTCGAACCTTATACCATTGTCCTTGCCCTCTATCGGCTCGAACGATCATCTGCAACTCGTCGGTACCTCGCTGGCTCAGGCCGGTTCTGCGCTCCATCTCGTGCAAGGGCATCTTCCCACTGAGAATGCTAATGGGGATATTGAAGCTGTATTGACGCAGACAACCGCGCAGGCATTGCATGTCAGCACTGGCTCAATTATTACCATTCGCAGTGATTTTTTCACCAATCCACGCGATATGTTTGGTGGCGCAACACCGACGGCCAATATGCACGTGCTGGTCGCAGGAATTGTTACGCCCGATCCACTCTATGCTCCCTCTGGTCCGGGTGTCAGCCTACAACCGACGCAAAGTAGTGGTGGCCTGTCTTACCCTCTGCTCGTCTCGAATACGGCGCTACTCACTATGTTCAACGCTCTTGCGCAAAGATCACAAGCCGCAGCCGTCTTTTATCCGCAAACCTTTGAGTTGCGCTGGTTCTATCATCTGAGTCCCGCGGCCATCACCATCGCGCAAGTGAACCCGTTGGTGAATAGCCTGGATGCGCTCCAGGGGCAGATTGCCAACACGTTTAGCAATGTGCAGAATGGTGAGCAGCAGCCAGATGGTCAATTGAATTATCCCTATCTGCTCCAGGTAACAATCTTCAATACGGCTGCTAAAACCTATACGTTGCCGACCATTCTCGATCAATACAGTAATCATATCGCTGTGCTATCAATACCGGTGGTTATGCTTGCGCTGCTGGTTTTCGCGCTGATGTTATTACTTATCAATCTGTTGATGACGCTTTTGGTGGAGCGCCAGGCGGGCGCGGTAGTGCTATTATCTAGTCGCGGGGCCAGCCGCAATCAGGTCTTTGGCATATTTTTGGCTCAAGGCATCATGCCAGGGTTATTGGCGTTGTTTGCTGGTCCCTTGCTGGCGTTGTTGCTTGTTTCGCTGTTCGTGCCATACATTCTCGGTGTGGACGCGATACATCGGTCCCTACCTCTCGCATTGTTGCTAGCTACCACTGGCTGGTATGCTGTTGGTAGCGTCTGTGTGATGCTACTGGTCGTGACG
>JAJZEJ010000571.1 GCA_021828635.1 Chloroflexota bacterium | reverse complement strand
ATTTGTGATGCGTCTCGAATTGCTGGCCTCCAATATTTTGCCGAAAGCGACCACTCATACGCTACTCTTCATGAACGGTTCCGATCATCTAGTGCCACAAGCGGGCTTGCCAGCAGTGATTGAGGCTGCTAACCGCCATCTGGCACATCTCGACCCGCAACGGCAACGCCTGCTGGCGCATTTAGAGAAGGAAAATGGGCAAGCTTCTACTGCATATGACACGATACATATACAAATTGGAACATTGCCACAGTATATAGAGCGTGTGCGTGAAGAACATGCCGAGGCAGAGGCTAGCGGGCAGGCACAAGCGTGGCAAACGCTCAGTGGCGAGATGCGTAGCAGTCAGGTTGCGCATTTGTTGCCGTCCGTCCTCTCGTCGCGCATGTGGATTAAGCAGCAGAATAGCGCGACTGAGCATCTACTGGAGCGTTGGGTTGAGCCATTGACAGCCTGGGCGGCGGCGCTTGGTGATGTTGGCAGTGCTAATGGTGATTACGCCTATCCTGCTGGTCTGGTAGAACTGGCTTGGCGTTACCTGTTGCAGAACCATCCCCATGATAGCATTTGTGGATGCAGCATCGATCAGGTACACCGTGAGAATGCCGTGCGGTTCGCGCAAAGCCAGCAGATTGGCGAAAGCGTGTTGCAAGAAGCCATGCAGTATATCGCCAGCAAGGTTGATACTCGTGCGCCGTTCCCAACTTCGTATGCAGGCTATGAGCCGGTGCCGGTGCTGGTTTTCAATCCAGCACCGGGGCCACGTACTGAGCGTGTGCAGGTTGAGGTACAACTGCCCGGTTCGCTGCATAATGCGGCGATTGTCGATGCGCAGGGTAATCGTATCCCCTATCGGATCGTCAATCGCTGGCGGCAAGAGCTTGGCTCGATGCCTGTTGCGCGTGAGATGTTGGCGATGGCGGCTATGCTGGCGGGTGTCAACACGCCACGCGAACTGATTCAGTTGGCACAGACTATGATAGCCGCGACGACGGGGCAGTCCGAGGAGGATTATGATCTGACGCGCGTGCATATCGAGGATTATACCGAGTCGCCGATTCACCATGAGCCGCATACGCCGCAACCCGGCGTGGTCTATATCGAGGTGATGGTTGCGCCCAAAGGCCGTGTGTATATTAACGAGCAGGAGATATTAGCGGCTGGTCAGCAGTTATTAGATATCTTAAAGCGTGAGGATATTCACACGTTGGAGGTCTCGCTGGTCGATCAGGCCCGCGAAACCATCGATTTTCTAGCCTATGACCTGCCTGCCTATGGTTACAAAACCTTCTGGCTTTATCCGCGTGGTCTTGCTGAAAATACACCTGGTCTACAGAGCGTAACGACACAGCTTGAGGCGCATGGGCAGAGCATCGAGAACGAGTTTTATCGTGTTGAGGTTAATGCGCAGGATGGTACATTCACGGTGACGGATAAAACCACTGGCGATGTATTGAGCGGCCTCAATCGTTTTATTGATGGTGGCGATGTGGGTGATCTATACAACTATTGTCCACCGGAGAACGATACGCTAGTGCGCGAAGCGAGCGAGCCACCTAAGATAGAACTGGTTAATAACGGCCCCTTGCGGTTGACGTTGCGCGTCAGTGGGCGCTGGTCACTGCCGAGTGCCTGTACAGTGAATCGGGCGGAGCGCAGTGAACGTATTACCAGTTGTCCTATTGCCAGTGAAGTCACGCTCACGGCTACTGTGCGGCGCGTTGATATCCATACCAGTGTGGAGAATAGGGTCAAGGATCATCGCTTGCGCGTGCTGTTTCCTGTGCCATATGTGGTTGAGCAGGCATCTGCTGAAGGAAGCTTTGAGGTACGCACTCGTCCAGCTCGCCATGCCGTTCCGGCAGATGTGGAGGAGTGGATTGAAGCTCCGGTCAGCACGTTTCCGCAGCAAGGTTTCGTGGATATCAGTAACGGAAAGAGCGGGCTATCCGTTTTAACTAGGGGGCTACCTGAATATGAAGTTGTGCTGGATAGTCCCGGTGTGGCGCAAGGTCAGGCGGGTGTTGCTATTACACTGCTGCGTTGCGTAGAGTGGCTCTCACGAGGTGATCTATCGACGCGGCGTGGGCATGCTGGGCCGATGGAGCATACGCCAGAAGCTCAATGTTTGGGACGACATGAATTTGACTATGCCCTTGTACCGCATAGTGGTACCTGGGAGACGGAAAATGGCCTGATTTCGCATACAGCGTTGGCCTTTAATACGCCGCTCACAACACGGACTGTGACAGATGAATTGCACGAGGGGCAACTACCAGCACAGGCAACTCTGCTCAGTGTTGAGCCTAAGATCGTGGTTGTCAGTGCCATCAAGCGGCGAAGAGAAGGGAGGGAGGGTAATGGCTTTGTTGTACGTGTCTACAATCCATTGGCGCAAAGCGTGCAGGCACATATACGCCCGCACATCGCTTTCACGCAAGCCTTTATCGCTGATCTGCTGGAAGAGGCACACGAATCAATTGCACTTGAGGAGGGTGGTATAACTATAGAGCTACG
Source organism: Chloroflexota bacterium (assembly GCA_021828635.1). Next base: position 1,402 of record JAJZEJ010000571.1, on the reverse strand, counting down.
TGGAGGGGGTATCATAACGTTGGTATTCGTATAATGCTTGCTATTCGTATACTCTATTGTAGAGGCGTGGCCTCTTTGTCCTAACATGGGATCAATCGTTAAGTTAATACGTTGTAAAGTGTAATGTAATCAGATTATCAAAAAGCGCATTCGCATTGCGTTTTGTACTGAGTGGCAGTACGGAAATCTGTTCTCTGAAAGGGGCGTTTGTCCGGTGAACGCACACGATATAATTTTTGCGACAGTCCTCGCGGGTGGTTCTGGTACACTGGGAGCATTGCAAAATCTGGTGGGACCATTGATTGGTTGCACGGTTACTTTTGTGGCAATCTTCTGGATAAGTCTCGTTATCTGGACCTTCCGCGATATTCGTTCGCGTACTCAGGATATGCTGACACAGATTCTTGCAACCGTGCTGGTAGCAGTCTTCTTTGTGGGTGGACTCTTCATCTATATGATTTTACGTCCGCGTCAGACGCTAGCGGAAATTTATGAACGGCAGTTGGAAGAAGAGTCGCTGCTGGCCGAGATGACCGAGCGGCAGACGTGCAGTAATTGTCATGCACGTATTGAGTCGGATTTTCAAATCTGTCCCTCGTGCGGTCATAAGTTGAAGCGTCCTTGCCCCAAGTGCGAGCGCCTGCTGGAGTTGCGCTGGAGCTTCTGCCCCTACTGCGCGACGAATATGGCTAGTAGCGCACTCCCTGTGCCTAATATGCCGGGTATGCCAGTGCAAGGTGTAGCGGCGATGCAAAGTGTACCGAATAATCCGAGTATGCCGCTGGGTGGCAATGGCAATCGCTTCTAAGCCGCCAGAACCAGGGGTACACCTACCCTTGTATACCTGTAATGGTTCTTAAACATGCTCTTTTGCTGCCACTATTGGCAATAGCAAAAGAGCATGTTTAAGAACCAGTATGAGTTTCCTTTTTGGGCTATTTTCTATTGCCGATTTTGTGAGTCGTGCGAAATATGCTATAATAGATAAGTGAATTGATGGTAATCTTACCGGATTTCTCACGCGCTATTAGAATATCTTTCACAGGTGTAGCATAGTCCTCAGCCAGCACACACCTCCTTGTGATGTAAAAGTGCCACACACACGCCCTGTGGTTTCAACTCTGTGTGGTCGGCAGAAGGCGATACATGGCAGGTAGCACATGGCACCCACGAGAGGTGTCACTACATGTATGAAATCATGTGCAAGGAGGCTTTCTGTAGTGACACCTCTCGTGGGTGCCATGCTACAACCGTGTGCTAGGCTACTGGAATTATACTACCAGCGTATGATACATTCTTCTTTTCGCAATGCTTACAAAAGGATAGTGCAGGCTTTATGGTGAGAACGAGAGAATCAGTTATGACAGAGCAAATAGAACAGCAAGATGCTCTCCTAGACAAA
>JAJZEJ010000854.1 GCA_021828635.1 Chloroflexota bacterium | reverse complement strand
TTTCGGGCATTAGCCGCGCAGGTTGAGCTACCGCTGATTATCTACAACATTCCTGGCCGTACCGCTGTCAATATGATGCCCGCAACGATGGAGCGTCTGCGTCGTACTTGCCCCTCAATTGTCGGCGTCAAAGAGTCCAACAAAGACTTTGAGCAGGTGAGCCATGTTCTCGCTACCTGTGGACGTGACTTTCTCGTCTATTCGGGTATTGAACTGTTGTGCTACCCCATGCTAGCAATTGGCGGCGTTGGTCACGTCAGTGCAACGGCGAACATTCTCCCACGCGAGGTTGCGACTCTCTACAATCTGGTAGTGGCCGGACGTTGGAACGAGGCTATTGATCTGCATTACCAACTCTTGCCGCTCAATGAGGTTCTTTTCCTGGAAACGAACCCTGGCCCGCTCAAGTGGGCAATGGGACGCTTGGGACAGATCACGCCAAGTTTGCGCCTGCCACTGTGTGAACCGTCAGTTGAGAATCAGGTCAGGATTGAGGCGGTACTCAACGATTATGGACTACTGGCATAGAAGGAGATACAGGGATGAAACACGCACGTTTTCTGGCGCATGGCCGCTACCATGAAGGGAACCTGCTTGCTTCCGGCGTGTTGCGCGACGAAGCTGGCTATGAACATAAAACGGATGATGTGGTGTTCTTGCCGCCAGTCGAGCCACACACGATGATTGGGCTAGCCCTCAACTATGCTGACCACGCAGCCGAATTAGCGATTGCAACGCCCGAAGAGCCTGCGTTGTTTTTCAAGCCGCTCAATACGTTAGTCGGGCATCGTGAGCAGGTGGTCTATCCACATGGTGTGCAATACATGCATTATGAGAATGAACTTGCCGTGGTCATTGGTCGGCGTTGCCGCAAGGTTAGCGAGCGTCATGCATTCGATGTGATTCGCGGCTATACCATCGCCAATGAACTCACGATCCGCGACTTTGTGCAGAATTTCTACCGGCCGCCTGTGAAGGCCAAAAGCTGGGATACCTTCTGCCCGCTTGGTCCCTATCTGGTCGAAGGCGAAATCGAGAATCCGCACGCGCTGGAATTGCGGACTTACGTCAATGGCGAGTTACGTCAACAGGGAAACACAAAAAATCTGCTCCGCAACATTCCAGAACTGATCGCCTATATTACCTCATTTATGACCCTGGAAGCGGGCGACATTCTCCTGACGGGAACGCCGAAAGGGGTTTCACATATCTATCCTGGCGACCAGATGCGCTTGGAGATTGATGGATTGGGTGTACTAGAGAACGCTGTGGTTGCCGCCCCTGATGAGTCAGCCGAACAGCTAGAGTGGTAGGAGCATTGTTATGACGACAACACCGAATACACATACTTCACTACAATCGACACATATGGTGAATGCCGAGCCGGTATTGCATTATATTAATGGTCAATTCCGTTCTGGGCGAAGGGAGCGTAGTTTCCAAACGCTCAATCCGGCCACAAATCAGCCTCTCGCCACTATTGCGGAAGGATTGGCTGAGGATATCGATGATGCCGTCTATGCCGCACGCACAGCTTTTGATAAGGGGCCGTGGCCGCACATGACAGCAGCCGAGCGGGCGCAATTCCTCATGTGTATCGCCGACACAATTGAAGCACACACGGAAGAGATTGCCCAACTTGAAGTCTATGATGTCGGCATGCCGATCACACAGGCACGCTCTCAGTCCGCACGCACCGCCGAAAATTTCCGTTTCTATGCTCGCACTGTGCAAAATCTGGCAGGGGAATCATATCAGGTAGGACAGGCTTTCCTTAACTACACCATACGCAAACCGGTGGGAGTCGTTGGGTTGATCATGCCCTGGAATACGCCACTTATGCTTTCGTCCTGGCGTATCGCACCCGCGCTCGCGGCTGGAAATACGATTGTTCTCAAGCCCGCCGAGTGGTCGCCACTCTCGGCGCACTTGTTAGCGCACCTGATTGATGAAATTGGACTGCCATCTGGTGTCTTTAACGTGGTACACGGTTTTGGCGAGACCTGTGGTGCGCCGCTTGTCTCCCATGCCGGTGTTAATCTCATTGCCTTTACGGGTGAAACAACCACGGGTAAAACGATTATGGCAAGTGCAGCCATGACCCTCAAACGTTGTTCAGTCGAACTTGGTGGCAAATCACCTGTCATCGTCTGCGCTGATGCTGATATTGAGCGAGCAGTTGATGCTGCACTCTTTGGTATCTTCTCGCTCAATGGCGAACGCTGCACGGCGGGTTCCCGGCTACTCATAGAGGCGTCGATTTATGAACAGTTCGTCGAGGCTGTGGCGCAGAGAACGGCCAGGATACGTGTGGGGCATCCATCCGATCCACAAACCGAACTAGGTCCATTGATTCATCCCGATCATTGGGCCAGGGTGCAGGGGTATATTGAGTCAGGCCAACGGGAGGGAGCGCGTCTTATCGTAGGGGGAAAACGACCAGCAGAGCTGCCAGAGGGAAACTATATGCAAGCGACGCTCTTCGCTGATGTCAATCCAACAATGCATATTTTCCAGGAGGAGATTTTCGGGCCTGTGGTGGTCGCCATGCCGTTTCAGGATGAGCAAGAAGCCATTCATCTCGCTAATGATGTTCGCTATGGGCTGGCGGCCTACGTCTGGACACGCGATATTGGGCGAGCGCACCGTATTGGTCAGAGCCTTGATGCAGGAATGGTATGGCTTAACTCTCAGAATGTGCGCGACCTGCGTACTCCATTTGGTGGTGTGAAAGACAGTGGCATTGGGCGTGAAGGAGGCCACTATGCCTTTGATTTCTATAGCGAGGTGCAAACGCTCCACGTTGCCATCAACGATCAGCCTATCCCTCGCTTCGGTAAATAAGAAGGTAAATTTTTCATGGCAGTTGACCAGAGGAGTGTATCAAAGCGGTGAATCAACACAACCAGGAGGAGATGCATTACTTCTCCACCTTTCTGCCCAAGCTGTATCGATCTGAAAAAGGGAGGTGAATAATTCCGGCGAAAAGAGTGAGATCAGTGGCCGTCACCTCTCACGTCTTGTCTTACACGCGCAGTATTCTACTCTATGAGAATCCACATGGTAAGGCGGATTCAGCACTTTCTAAAGGTTTAGCTATGCAAGAAGCTGGCTGAAAGGTGTCAGCCTTGCAGAAAGAGAAGTACACCCATGACTATGACATCACCACGAGAAGCATCCATGCGTTGGTGGATGCTGGTCCTTCTATCGCTGACGTTGCTGGCGATGACCCTTAACTGGTTTGACATCTCGGCGGCCTTTCCCCAACTGGGGCAACAGTTTCACCTGGGTATCTCGCAGCTCTCCAATCTGATCGCACTCTTTATTCTCGGCTTCGCCATTTTTCACGTTCCCGCGGGGATGCTAGCTTACCGCATCGGCGTGAAAAACACTCTGCTTCTAGGATTGCTGCTAGAATCGCTGGGCGGCATTGCCTGTGCCTTCGCCCCCAATTATGCATGGTTAGCGGGCTTGCGCTTTCTTACAGGAGTGGGCGGTTCGTTTATTGTCGGTATGACGCTCTCGCTTATCACATCCTGGTTCCGTGGGCGAGACCTGGCGCTGGCAATGGGCATTTCAGCGGGAGCCTGTTTCACGCTTGGTGAGGCCATTGCTCTCTTTGGTTGGGTTGGAGTTGTGCAGGGCATCGGCTGGTCCACTGCCATTATGATTGGTGGAATTATCGGCCTCGTGATCTTTGTACTGTGTCTCCTCTTCTTGCGTGTGCCAAGCAATGAATCTGCACAACTGGCATCTGGAAATTTTGAATGGAAGGCTTTGGGTCGGGTGCTAGGAAACCGCGACCTCTGGCTAGTCGGACTGAGTTTTTTTGGCATCTACGGAGCAGGGCTAGTCACCGCGCAATTACTCACCACCTTCTTGGGTCAAGTGTATCATCTGCCTTTGAGTACAGGGGGATTGATCTCAGCG
>JAJZEJ010000041.1 GCA_021828635.1 Chloroflexota bacterium | reverse complement strand
GCACTCGCTGGCGGTGGTCTGGCTTATTGGCTAGGAACACGCCCACCTGCCATACAATACACGCAACAGCCCGTCACACGCGGCAATCTTACCCTCTCTGTCTCCGCTACTGGCCCTATCACGCCGACAAATCAGGTTAACGTTGGCTTTACAGCAACAGGCCAGGTCAATACTATTGATGTCCATATCGGGCAACAGGTTAAAGCTGGTCAGACGCTGGCAACCTTAAACGCCACCTTGTTGCAAGATCAGGTTGCGGAGGCACAACAGAAGTTGAGCGCCGCCCAGCAAGCCTACAGCGATGCTCAATACTACGGTGCAACCCAAACGGTGCTTGACCAGGACAATCAGAACGTACAAGCTGCGCAACTCGCCCTCAAGACTGCTCAGGCTACCCTCGCCGGAACTACATTGACCTCACCCATCAATGGCACCGTCGCCGCTATTAACGGCTCTGTAGGTGAGAATATGGGTGCGGGTTCTGGGAATAATGGGCAGACATTCATAACTATTACCGACACCAGTAGTTTCTCTATCGCTGCCCTGGTGAATGAGGCCGACATCGCGCAGGTCAAAACTGGTCAAGATGCAACCTTCACCGTCGCGGCCTATCCCGCACGCACCTTCCATGCCACCGTCCATGATATTCAAACCGTTGGACAGACCATCTCAAATGTTGTCAACTACACCGTAGACTTGGCCGTTACAATGAGTAGCATCAACGGAGCTACTATCTATCCTGGTATGACCGCGACCGTCACTATCATCACAGCCCACCGCACGAATGTTTTGCTCGTACCAAATACCGCTCTCAGTTTCACCAGTTTGGCGCTAGAAGCCAATGAAATCAACCGCAACGCGCTTACATCACTTTTCACGAATGGCAATAGCCGCAACACGCCGAAGCAGCAAGCGGGTAAAGGGGGCAAAACAGCAAAAACGGGCAAAAATGGACATGTTAACAAAGGTAATGGCACAACTACCAAACAGGGCGTGGTACTGGAACTGCAAAACGGCAAGCTAACACCAGTTCTTCTCACCACGGGCCTGACCGACGGACAAAATACCGAAGTTCTCTCCGGCTTGAGCGCGGGTACTCAGGTTGTCGTCAGCCAGACCGGTGGCAAACTGCCCACTTCTACCCTCCTCCCTGCCACCAATCCGCTCAAAGGCGTCAATAAAGGTCACGCCGCCAAGAAAAAGTAGGGACCGATTGATCGAATCCGTTGTCTGATGAATTGTGTTCACTATGAATGGAGGAGAAAAAAATGACGGAATCACAAACGGCACAGAACGGGCAGATTGAGCCAGTTGAGCAAATAGTGCAGATAGCACAAGCAGAGCCGACTATGCCTGTTATTCGCCTGAGCGACTTGAGTAAACACTATATCATGAATAGATCAGCCGTGCCGGTTCTGCACCAGATCAATTTAGATGTTAAGCATGGTGAATTTGTTGCGATTATGGGGCCATCCGGCTCCGGTAAATCGACCTTGATGAACATCTTGGGCTGTCTAGATCGACCCTCGACTGGTAGCTACCTGCTGGATGGTGTCCCTGTCAGTGAGATGAGTAAAGGGCAACTGGCCGATGTGCGCAATCAGATGATTGGTTTTGTTTTCCAAAGCTTCAATCTGCTGCCCTGGATGACAGCGCAGGAAAATGTCGAGTTGCCGCTTGTCTACGCCGGTGTATCGGCAGCTGAGCGGCATGAACGCGCCTCTGAGGCATTGGCGCTGGTTGGTCTCTATGAACGCGCCGAACATCGGCCAGCTGAACTCTCCGGTGGACAGCAGCAACGTGCCGCTATCGCTCGCGTTCTTGTGACCAATCCTGCACTGATTCTGGCTGATGAGCCGACTGGCAATCTGGATAGTCACGTCAGCTTGGAGATCATGGCTGTTCTACAACGACTGAACGAGCAAGGTAGCACCATAGTCGTTGTGACGCATGAACCGGATATTGCCAGCTACTGCCTTACGCGATGGACGGATTATCAGCGATACTTTGATAACACCACGCAATGCACTTGAAGCGATACAAGCAGAACAGGAAGTAGTACAATGAAAACCGATCTGGCGCGTCCAACTGACACTTCATCTCAACCAGCCTATGCTCGCTATCCCAGACAACGTGCTAGCGGCCCCGTTGCGCTCTACCAGAGTTTCAAAAGTGCGTTGCAGGCGTTACGTGCTAATAAGCTCCGCGCCCTCCTTACCTCATTGGGCATTATTATCGGTGTCGGGGCCGTCATTTTAATGATTGCTGTTAGTGAGGGCAATGCCGCCGTCATTAACCAGCGCCTCTCTCAACTTAGCCCAAATGAGTTGGTAATCAGGCCAGGGAGTGTTAGTACAGGCGGTGTACGTCAGGGCATTGGCACGCGGCAGATATTAACTGTGCAAGATGCTCGCGCTATCGCACGTCAAGTTCCTGGCGTGGCTGCCGTTAGTCCGCTTGTTGGAGCTGGTAGCCAGATCATCTTTGGCGATCAGAACTGGTCTACCCAGGTGCAGGGTGTCTATCCCGCTTTTCAGCAAATCGATAATTGGCAGATGCAGGAGGGTAGTTTCATTTCGGCAACCAATGAGCAAGGCAATCAGGCTGTCGCGGTTATTGGTCAGACGGTAGCTGATAACCTTTTCACGCCACAGGGCGTTAATCCGGTTGGGCAGCAGATTCGCATTGGCAACGTGCCGTTTACCGTGATTGGCGTGTTGGCCTCCAAAGGCGGGAGCGCACTTGGCAATGCGGATGATGTGATTTATGTGCCATTTAGTACGGCTTTGCAACGTCTGACCGGTGGGCAATATGTCAATGCCATCAATGTTCTTGGGAGTAGCACTACCAATCTGAGTAATGTTCAGACCGCCATTCAACAACTGCTTGAGCAGCGACATGGTATTACCAATGCAGCCCAGGCTGATTTCACGATTCAGAATCAGGAGCAGATCATCGCAACGGCGGAAGGTGTTAGCCAATCCCTGACGCTCCTGCTGATTAGTGTGGCGACCATCTCACTGCTGGTGGGAGGTATTGGCATTATGAACATTATGCTCGTCTCGGTCACAGAGCGTACACGCGAGATTGGCATTCGTATCGCTATTGGGGCGCGTCCACTTGATGTCATGGCGCAATTTCTGATTGAAGCTATTGTACTGAGTGCGGCAGGTGGCATTGTGGGTATTCTCCTGGGCATTGCTGGTGCGTTCATCAATGCCACCTTGAGTGGTAGACCTTTCGTGCTGAACGCGCTGGCCGTCGTGCTGGCCTTTGGTTTTGCGACGTTGGTCGGCGTCATCTTCGGCTTTTATCCAGCACAGCGTGCCGCCCGCCTCGACCCCATTGTGGCCTTGAGAACGGAGTGAGCAAGCGAACAGGCCAGAGTAAGAAACAGGGCGACAGTGAAGGGTTGTCCCTGTTTCCCCACCGGGTCATTCACAGACCTTGCTCAACATCTACGATTTTGCATATTTGTTCACAAGCGATGGTATAATATGTGCCAAATAGCGATTGTAAAAGTAGTCTCAGGAGACACCCATGCAGCAAGATCAAGAACTCATAGATACTTTACGCACCGACTTGGCCGAACTAACCGCATTACATGCGCCATCAGGGGCAGAGCAGCCCGTGATCGCACGGTTACGCGAGCTATTTACGCCTCTAGCCGATACGGTGAGTGTCGATCACATGGGTAATCTGACTGCGACACGTGAAGGCGGGCCAGGGCTGCCCCATATCGTCGTCTCGGCTCATGCCGACGAGATTGGCGCGATGGTGGCGAGTATTGAACCTGACGGCTTCTTGCGCCTGTTTGCGTTGGGTGGTGTGCAACCGAGACTGTTGGAGGGACGTGCTGTATGGGTCGCGGGTTATCCAGGCGTGATCGGCGCACGCTCCGGCCATCTCACGTCGGTAGCGGAGCAGAGGCAGGGTGTG
>JAJZEJ010000553.1 GCA_021828635.1 Chloroflexota bacterium | reverse complement strand
TGCCAGAAACTGCGAATTGCATAAAAAGCCTGCGTTTCTCACGCTCGTGATTGTCAATGACGTTCTTATATAGCAAGTATATCCTACAAGTGAAAAAGACACAACCCCCCCGCCAGATGTGTTTGGGAAACAGGGCGACCGCAAGGGATCGCCCGTACCCTATGGACGTATGGTACGGGCGATCCCTTGCGGTCGCCCTGCTCATCGTTAAGAAATCTCCTCTTGTTGACACATCTCTGCTTAACATATAATACAGTAGAGATTGTATCGTGCCACACGGGAGGAAACGATGATTCGTTTTATTTTTCGCCTGCTCGGTCTCATTATCGTGGTCGTATTTTTTATTCTCCTCTTTCGCCCCAACTTCATCACGCAAGCGGGGAACGGTCTGCTCAACGGCACGAGCAGTACCAGTGCCAGTGGCTCGGCACAGATTGTGCCACAGACGCAAGGGAGCGGCGGCTACCTGGTGGTAGACCTGCAAGGGCTGGCGGCTAAAGTTCCTTATGTCATCACACTCGATGCCGGACAGTGCGGCGGCCCCGTTCTCAAGACGTTCAATAGCATAACGGCAAATAAAAATGGTACTATCTCCTCCGATAATCTCAGCTTCCCAAATCTGGCGCTCGCCATTCAAAAAGGCGTCTGGGTCGATGTTCATGAGGGGCATAGCGCGACCGGCCCAACGGTGGCTTGTGGTCAGGTAAACATCAATCAGGTCGTGGTTCAGAACACGCCAACGCCGACACCCACCGTCATTGCGTTTCCCACAACAACCGCTATCACCATCAGCAATACACCAACTACAAATACGAGTACAACGACTACCAACAATAGCAACGGTCTCAGTGGTTTTCCACAAACCGGTGTAGCGCCCGCATCTAACAATCAGTATGACAACTACCAGTTCCCGCGCAAATATTAAAAATACTCTTTCAACACCGGTATGAAACATGGCACCCGCAAGGGGTGCCACTACATGTATATCGCCGGAAATGCATAATACATGTAGTGATACCCCTTGCGGGTGCCATACTCACGGTGCCATGAGATGTTTCGACACGAAAAAGTTCTTACGCTACCTGGACTGGCTCCGGTTCCTGGGCAAGGACGGTAATCTGACCGTCGCTCACCGTTACCAGAGCTGTTTTGCCACTGGCAATCTCATCGGCCAGTAGCGCGTCAGCCAGCGCGTCATCGATGTTGCTCTGGATAGCGCGGCGCAGAGGACGCGCACCATACTCCTCGTCGAAACCTTCCTTGAGCAGGAAGTCACGGGCAGCGTCATCAACTATCAGGTTGATGCTCTGCTCGCTCAGGCGCACGCGCACCTGGTCGAGTAGCAGGTCTACAATGCGGTACAGTTCCGTCTTGCCCAGTGCGTGGAAGACCACGATCTGGTCGATACGGTTGATGAACTCAGGCCGGAAGGCGCGTTTAAGCGCATCCATCGCCTTCGCCCGCATCTCCTTATGCTCATCGTCGTTGCCATCCTCGTGATTGGCCGAGAAGCCAATCCGTGAAGCACGCTTGAGATCAGCACCACCAACGTTACTCGTCATGATGAGGACAGTGTTTTTGAAGTCCACTGTACGCCCCTGGCCATCTGTCAGACGCCCATCATCCATGATCTGTAACAGAGCGTTGAAGACCTCTGGATGGGCCTTCTCAACCTCGTCTAGCAGCACAACGCTATAGGGATGACGGCGTACCTGCTCCGTCAACTGACCACCCTCGTCATAGCCGACATAACCAGGAGGGCTACCAAACAGACGCGAAACCGTATGTGGCTCCATGTACTCAGACATGTCGAGGCGAATAATGTTCTCCTCACCGCCGAATAGTTCGCGGGCCAGTGCCTTCGCCAATTCTGTCTTCCCTACGCCGGTCGGACCCAGGAAGAGGAACGAACCAATGGGGCGCTTGGGGTCTTTCAAGCCAGCACGTGAGCGACGGATGGCACGTGCCACGGCACTGATGGCCTCATTCTGACCAACTACATGCTTGCGCAGATCATCCTCCAGGTGACGCAGATTCTGACGCTCGCTCTCAAGCATCTGACTTACTGGCACACCGGTCCAATTCTCGACAGCCTGCGCGATATGCTCAGGTGTGACGAGCAACGAGATGCCTTTATTCGTCTGTGACTGAGCCTTGCCCAACTTCTCCAAGACTACCAGCTCTTGCTGGCGCAGACGCGCGGCACGCTCGTAATCCTCGGCATTCGCTGCCGCCTCTTTTTGAGCCTGGATGTCTGCCAGTTCTTTCTCCAGGTCGGAGACCATTGTCGGGCTGACAATGCCTTTCTCAGCGGCCTCAAGACGCAGAGCCGAACCAGCTTCGTCCATGACATCGATGGCTTTGTCCGGCAAGAAACGGTCATTGATGTAGCGATCAGAGAGCTTAACAGCCGCCTCAATCGCTTCATCGGTGATGCCAACGCCATGATGAGTCTCGTAATTGACACGCACGACGTGCAACATCTCAATGGCCTCTTCAACGGAAGGCTCATTGACCATCACTGGTTGGAAGCGGCGCTCTAGCGCGGCATCTTTCTCAATATGCTTACGATATTCGTCTAACGTGGTCGCGCCGATACAGCGCAGTTCGCCACGCGCCAGGGCTGGCTTGAGCATATCGCCCGCGCCAACGGCTCCTTCAGCCGCGCCCGCGCCGACGACAGTATGCAATTCGTCGATGAAGACGATCACGTCGGGAGCATTGCGCAACTCTTCCAGAATGGACTTGATGCGCTGCTCAAACTGGCCTCGGAACATCGCTCCGGCAACCATGCCACCGATATTCAGCGAAACAATGCGCTTGCCACGCAGATTGGAGGGAACATTGCCCTCGTAGATGCGACGGGCCAAACCCTCCACCATGGCAGTCTTACCCACACCTGGCTCACCAATCAAGACCGGATTATTCTTCTGACGGCGACCCAGAACGGTAATCATGCGGCGCAATTCGCGCTCACGCCCGGCAGCCGGGTCAAGTTTACCAGTAGCCACCTCAGCGGTGAGGTCACGGCCAAACTGATCAAGGGTCGGGGTTTTACTATTTGGAGCCTGCTGCGCGGTTGCCGTGCCACGGCCATTCGCGCTAGCGGCAGGATTATTGACGTTATTTTGGAAGTTAGAACCAAATCCAAAGGGAGCATTTGGCATTCCAGCATTACCTAAGCCCATGCCGCCCATCTGTTCCATCGCGCTATTCATCAGCTCATCGACACAGCTCTGACAAAGGTAATGTTGCTCTCGACGGCCTTCAACGATCTGATCAACGCGCACACGAGCGGAGTTTTTCTGACAGCGTTCACATTTCATAAGTATTTATGCTCCTCACTCTCTCAAGATGCTGCTATCAGCATCCGGGGGTTTTAGCAAACTCACCGGGTGACTGCTAAAAGTATAACACGGCGTTACGAGTTTGTCTAGCACTCTTGCCTCATGATTGCTAATTACCAATGATAACGCCTGTCGAGGGGGGCTTATTCCCACTTTCAGCCCATTTGCGCGGTATTCTTTTCGTACAACCGTGTCATAGAGGAAAACGTACATAGAATAGGAACAAGCTCTTATATACTGGTCATCCTGGCACAATTAATAGAGGAACAATAGAAGTAGGTCGGCATGAGTATCTTATACCGGTCTTCCATGAGGAAAAAGAAAAACGATGCAAAAGAACCCTGCTCTCAAACAAGCATTGATCTGGGGCATTAGCCTGGGCATTCTTCAGGTTATCGTCACTGTGTTAGTTGGTATGCTCCGCAGCACGAATCCTGGTCTTGTACTGATCCTTGACCTGGTAATATTCATCGTTGCGCTAGTTTTCTACCTGCTGGCCGGACTGTTTGCCGCCCGTCAGACGCACAAGGTAAGTACAGGCACTATCGCGGGCCTGCTCACTGGCGTGTTTCAAGGTGTGCTAGGTCTCATCGCCACC
>JAJZEJ010000219.1 GCA_021828635.1 Chloroflexota bacterium | reverse complement strand
GTTTCGGTGTAACGGGTAAAAAATCTTGAATATTCGTGACTTTTATGTTACGATTTATCTATGAAGTGGACGATTGAGTATTTTGAGCAAGATGACGCTACGCAACCAGCTGAAATATTTGAGTACGCTACCAGCTGAAATATTTGAGGATGAACTAGATCGAAGCTTTCCCGCACTCTCAGGAAAGCTTATCAAAGTCACCGATTTATTAACTGTTGACGGATATCGTTTAGGTGGCGGACTTATTGAGAAGTGTCATAGCTATAAGGGATTGTGGGAGATTCGCGTGATTCATGCTGGAACACTTGCGCGTGAACTCTTTGGTTTTGACGGAGAACGAATTGTCTTATTGCATGGGTATGTAAAGCGTACTGGAAAACCAGCATCAGAACGTGATCTTGAAAAAGCATTCCACTATTGGAAAGATTATCAGAAGACACGGCGCGTGAGTCCCGTGCAGGAGGAGGCAGCAAATGAATAGGTACGAGCAGCGCCGACAAAAGCGTCTACAGAACCCTGCCATTGCAGAGGGTTATCGAGAGATGGTTGCGCAAATGCAACTGATGCATGCTCTTGATGAGATACGCAGGCTAGAGGATATGTCAAAAGAAGCTCTCGCTGCACAAATGGGTAGAAAGCGGGAGACTGTTTCCCGTTTGCTTACAGGTAGTGAGGCTAATCCAACGTTAGACACATTTATAGAGATGCTTTCCGCTTTAAATTTCACTGCCGATATTACGTTGCGTCCTTCCAAAGAGGGAGAAGAACCTCTCAGGGTTGTAACAGAACTTCGTTGAATGTTATACTCTGACAAAGGGAATGCATGAGACATACTCTCGTGACAATGTTTTCGATGGACTTTTAACACATTAATTTGGAGGATATATTCGTGCCTACAATTACGTTTGTGCGTGAAAATGTGCGCGTCGATGTGCCGGAAGGCGATACTATCCGTTATCCTGCGCTGGAGAACGATGTGCCGGTTTATTGTGGTATCTACAAATTTGGTAACTGTCACGGCAATGGCCTGTGCGGCACCGACCGTGTGGCTGTCTCGCCCCTGGCCAATACCAATCCCTTGACCTTCATGGAGAAATTCTGGCTCCGTGGCGATCTGAAGAAGAATCCCAACATGCGTCTCTCCTGTCAGGTCAAAGTCTATGACGATGTGAGCGTCGAGACACAATGTCAATAACGCTGTCTAACATGTGAAGGTACTATATACCAAGCATGGCATCCACAAGGGGTGTCACTACATGTATTTCATGCCTCCGACGCACATTATATGTAGTGACACCCCTTGTGGATGCCATGCTCCTGCTCGCTCGCTTGCTTGATCTTGCTACTCAACTCCGTACCGCGAAGTAGAGCGTTTGTGCCAACTGATTGTTCCAGTAGAGTTCGACCTTACCTTGCGTTGGAATGTCATAATGCATGACGACTTTGCCGTCGTAGTATCCTGATGGGTTGGCAGCAACGGTGCCACTGACAGTTTCTGTGAAGAACATGCAGTTCTGGAAATCCGCTTTTTGGCAGCTAGTATACCATTTTAAGCTGACAATCCCTTGCGTTTTGGGGTTCTGCACACTATAGATGAGGTAAAAAGTCTGATTTACCTTAAAGATACTATCGGTCTTGACCACAAAAAACGAGTTTTTTGTCATGCTGAGATGGGTGGTGAGTGCGGCTGAAGAGATAGTAATAGCGGCTGCGCTGGTAGAATTCAGTTGTGTACCCGGATCGATAGGCTGCGCTGTGGAGGTCGGTTGGATGCTGTTGGGGGTTGTTCCGGTAATGAACTGGCGCACTGCATCGAGTTTGCCACTGACTTTAGCGTAGTAACCTGCGCCAGTGCAGAGCAGAGCTGTGACGATTAGCACACTGAGGAAGCCACTGATGATACGGTAACGTGGAATAATCGGACGTGGCTTCGTGTACATGGGCGGTACATAGACGATGGATGGGTCATCTGTGTGTTGTGGCGAGGGGGCCAGTTGTATACCGATAGCACCCTGATCCCTAAACGGCATCTGCTGCACACCGCCCTGGTAGGGAACAAGAGCAGTTTGTTCAGCTTGTTGCGTCTGCATAGGTTGCTGGGATGGTGCGCTGGATGCGAAGGGTGCAGAGGCAGGGCTTTGTTCAAAGGCATAAGATGGAGAGGACTGGACGAAGCTATTGCCGTTATTATTGCTCCACGGCATCTGCTCGAAGGAGTGTTGCAGCGTGCTATTGTTCTCCTGGCCCATATTCCCTGCTATCATCGAAGGCGCACCTTGATTATCCCATGCGTTAAACTGAGATGGCGAAAGTGTTTGTGGACTCCAGGTGTTGGCCTGCCTGGCTCCTGGTAGTGGTGACATAGCCCCACAATAGGGACACGGAACTACACTGTCTTCTCGTATCGTATGGCAATTTGGACAGAACATCGTTGTGCCTCTACCTCTTTATCTCTCAAGTAATTTCCTTCTTCATTGTTTACAAACGAGTATGTTGGTATATTCTGAACAATAATGGGAAAAAGGTTAGGGGGTCATGGATATTCTTCATATATTTGTTCTTGCCGGTTGGTTCCTACATATCAGGGGTTGACAAAGCGACGCTTTCTCTCATATAGTTAAAAGAGGCAGATGTTATGTTTGTTGATCTACTATATCAACAATATGCCGGGTCAGTAGGGAGAGCAGTCAGCAGGGCAACGAAGACTCCGCATGATGTACCAGGAAGGTACAGACGGCTCACACAAACTGCATTGTACAACTGTGCGAGGAGAGGCAAGCAAACATGGCAACAGAGCAGCATGAGAACGCGCATACGCTCCTTTCTCTGGGAGCGGGCGAGGGCAGTAAGGTTGAGCATATCAAGGCGGAAAGTCATCAATTGCGTGGACAGATCGCGGAGGAACTGGCGAAGCCGACCTCACATTTCTCCGAGGCTGAGATACAGCTACTCAAGTTTCATGGCACGTATCAACAGGAGGACCGCGACGCACGTCAGGAGCGTAAGGCTCAGGGCGCTGAGAAAGCTTACCAGTTTATGGTACGCTCACGCATTCCTGGTGGCTCCTTGAGTGCTGAGCAGTACCTGATGGAAGACGAACTTGCCAGCCGTTATGGTAGTGGTTCGGTACGTATCACGACGCGCCAGGGCATTCAGCTGCATGGCATTTTGAAGGGCGACCTGCACGCCACCATTCACGAGATCAATGAGACGTTGCTTTCAACGCAATCGGCTTGTGGCGATGTGAATCGCAACGTGATGGCCTGTCCCGCGCCAGAGGATGACGCCGCTCACGAACAGATACAGGCTATCGCCCATCAGCTAGCCATGCATCTCGCGCCGCGCAGTCGTGCCTATCACGAACTCTGGATTGATGGCGAGATGGTACAGGGTATAGGCGGTGGTAATGACGAGCAAGACATACAGGATGAACAGGAGCCAATTTATGGCCCAACTTACCTGCCGCGCAAGTTCAAAATAGGCATCGCATTTCCGCACGATAACTGTATCGACATTTTCACGCAGGATATTGGTCTGGTCGCACGCGCTGATAAAGGTGTCTTACAGGGTTTCACCGTGATTATTGGTGGCGGCATGGGTATGACACATGGCAAGAAAGAGACCTTTCCGCGTCTGGCAACGCCGTTTTGTGATATTACGGTCGATGAAGTGTTACCCGTGGTGGAAACGATTGTCACCGTTCAGCGCGACTATGGTGATCGCCAAAATCGCAAACATGCCCGCATGAAATATGTGATCGAGGAACGTGGGGTCGCGTGGTTTCGTGCCGAGGTAGAGCAGCGGTTGGGACGCACACTGAGCGAGCCGAGTCCTGTAGAAATGCACAATGTCGAAGATCACTTGGGCTGGCATCGGCAACATGATGGACGTTGGTATCTGGGACTGCATGTCGAAAATGGACGTGTGCGCGATACACAGACATTGCGCT
>JAJZEJ010000791.1 GCA_021828635.1 Chloroflexota bacterium | reverse complement strand
ATCAATACACGGGTGGATGGTCCTGCTCCTGCTCCTGCACACGGTCTTGCTCATGGCGGTGTGCCGAGGACGCTTCGAGCGCGGAATCTGGGTCGCGTTGCATCGATGCTCTCCTTTTGTCGAATCGGCTTGCTCTTGTCTCTCGGTGTTGGGGATGCCTTGGGTGTCTCTGGTCTGATCGTTGAACGCGAGAGCAGACCGGAGACAGAACGCACGCTGATGAGCCAGTCAGCCAGGAAGCCCATTAGGCGGGTTGAATCACTGGCGGCAAGGTTCCCCCGGCTGGATCAAGCGCATAGGTCGAGACCAGCCAGCCCGTTCCGCCCGCCGGTGCGGCTGCTCCTTGCGTGGCGGGATTGACGCGCAGCAATACCACGATCATATGATGCACTCGTGGCTGCCCGGTCGCCGGATCGAGTT
Source organism: Chloroflexota bacterium (assembly GCA_021828635.1). The sequence goes on along the minus strand of JAJZEJ010000791.1, from coordinate 15,443 downwards.
CCAGCCCTTCGACCTGCTGACCCGTTGTGGCATCCAAATGAGCTTGCCAGAGCTGATAGCCGACCTCCACCCAGGCCAACTGCTGGCCTCCCTGCACCTGAAATTGCACCAGGGAAGGCGTCATGTTGACTGCCGCCTGGATGAGTTGGTCCTGCTCAATGGTATCAAAGAGTGTGTTGTTGATGGCGCGCACATCGAACTGGAAAAAGCGTTGTTGGGCCGCCGGGGTCAGAATGAAGGTCGCCGCCGTCATGGTCCCGCCGTGCTGCGCACGGGGACCAACGTGGCGAAAGTCCAGCGCCTCCTCACGATCCGTAGAAAGCATGGCGGTGCGCACCGCATACAGGGCATCTCCCCAGTTCAACCCGGCAGCCGTCCACCCTGCCGGAAGCTGTGCCGGTACCCAGCTTGATAGTGGCGCAGGGGCGAGCGAGGGAGTCGGTGAGGGAGCCGGGGCCGTCGGCTGTGTGGTTGGTTGCACGGTCTTCGTCGCCTGTTTTGCCTGCCCTGCTTGCCCTGATGGCCCTGGCGACAGCTGCAACGGCTTGCCAGTACCGCCCGTTGTTGTCATCGGAGTCATCGGCGTGGTGTGTACACTGGAGCGCGTCGGCGGCACATGCACCAACACAAACGCGATGATGGTCAGGACCACCAGCACGCAGATGCCCGCAAACGCCAGCAGGCGCTTGGGCGGGATGCGCGATGCTCTCCGAGCGAACGCTTTGGGTGTCCCTCTGGTCACGGCGGACCCAGCACCAGGAAAGGAGGCTCCAGACGTTCCAGGAACCACAGGCGTTACAGGAGGCATGGCCCCCGATGCAAAGAGTGGCATCCCTGCTCCGTCCCCACTCGCTATGGCATCCTCATCAGACTCAAGAAAGAACCAGGGGTCTGCCGGTACAGCAGCGCCACCAGCCGGAGCTGAGGACAGCGAGGGAGACAGGAACGATGCGCTTGCTGCGCCTGCTCTGTCTGGTGTGCCTGGCTGGTGTTGATGCAGCCAGAGAGGATCGATGGGCAACTCTGGGTGAGCGGGTTCACGCTGCTCACCCTGGAGATGCTGCCCATGCTGGCCGTTGCGCGGATCATGGTGGTCAGTGCGTTCCGAGAAAGGACTATTGGTTGTCATGCAGTTTCCCTCCTTGTGAGGTCTTTGGGTCTTTGCTGCCATGCGTCCACCACATGGCTCTTACGTTCCCAACCAGCATAGCAGGGATGAGTGGGTTGCCAGCGGGCAGCGAGTCGGCACCCAGTGGGGAGCCAGTCGAACGTCAGTGGGCGACGAGTCGGCTACGGGTTGGCACCCAGTGGGTTCCCAGTCGGCAGCAAGCCGAACGCGCAAAGCCCCTGCATCGACGTGGCTGCTGACTGCGCTGGCTGCGCTGACTGCTGCTGTGGGGAGCCAGGGGAGCCAGGGGAGCCAGGGCAACCCTCCGTCACGTGGGGGAACGGCCATGCCGCTCTCAGTCCTCCAAGCGACACAGCCGTCTCTGCTGCCGCAGCACCTGCCACAGAGAGCGTGCAACCTGTTCATCGGATGTGCCACCGAGGGAGACTCGCAACACCACCTTGCCATCAAGCACCGTATGGGTGAGAAAGTGCTGACCGGTGCTGTTGATCCGGTTGAGCAACTGCTCATTGAACGCATTGAGCTGGGAGCCATCAAGTCCACGAGGGCAGGCCCGTAGACAGACCAGGTTGAGCGAGACAGGATCAACGCCTAGCTCAAAGTCGGGATCAGCACGCACCCAGGAAGCGAAGGTCTCCGCCAGGGTACAGTGCCGCTCGATCATTGACGCGATGCCCTGCTGGCCCATGAGACGCAATTGCATCCAGAGCAGCAAGCCGCGCCAGGGTTGGGTCAGATTGATGCTATAGTCCATGTAATCAGGGAAGCTATGCCCTGCCCCCGTTAAGGGACTCGTATCACGCAAATACTCAGGATGCTCGCTGAGTGAACGGCGCACCGCCTCACGTTGTTGGGTATAGAACACGCTACATCCAAGCGGCAGGCCAAGCCATTTATGGGGGTTCATGACGAACGAATCGGCCTGGTCGCATCCGTCTAGCACCCACCGATACGGTGGGCTGATCGCCGCTGCGCCAGCGTAGGCTGCATCGACATGGAGCCAGAGACCGTAGCGTTGGCAAACGTCAGCGATGTCGGCGATAGGATCGATGCTCAGCGTGGACGTGGTTCCCACGGTGGCAGTTACCGCGAAAGGGAGCAAGCCACGCGAGAGATCGGCTGCAATGGCTCGTTCCAGTGCCGCCACATCAAGACGATAGGACGCATCAGCCGCCACGGCATGGAAGCACGGCTCACCAAGACCAGCAATGCGAGCGGCCTTGGGGAGAGAGGAATGTACGTGTGGTGAGGCGTACCAGCGCAAGCGCGAGGAGTCGGAGGTTGCTTGGAGACCATCGGCGTGGAGAGCCTGGTCGCGGGCCGTCACAAAGGCCGTCAAGGCTCCTTCATCGGCGGTCGCATTGAGCACACCAAAGAAGGAAGCTGGCAGTCCGAGGAGTTGACGGAGCCACGCAAGCACGACGGTCGTTTGTTCGGTGGCCGCCGGGCTACTGGCGTAGGACATGAGATTCGTATTCACCATCACCTGTAGCAAGGAGGCAATGAACATGGCGGGTGGGACATGCACCTGGAAGTAGCCATGAAAACCGGGGGGCATTCCACTGCGAGATCGTTTCCATCAAGGCCACTGCGTCGGTGACCACACGCTCAAGCGGTTCTGACTGCTGTGGGGGAGCCATCGGCAAACGCTGTGCAACCGTCCCAGGCACGAACTGAGGATAGATCGATCCAGTGGGTTCCTGCTGAGAGCAATGCGTGATCCACTGCACACACTGCTGCATACTCTCTTCAAAGGAAAGCAAGGGCTGTGCTTGCACCAACGAGACGCTTGCTTCTGAACGCTCCGCTTCCTGAGACGGGATCACCTGTTGCATACAATCTTCTCCTTTGTGTAGAACCCCTTCTTAATTTTGAGCGTGTTTTTTCTGGCGGGCAACGCGATCCTGGCAGATGGCCGTCGAGAGCATCCATGCCAGCGAGGCCACCACAAGCGTGCTTGCTAGCATCCCCCAGAAGATGACCTGAACATAGGGGGAGATATACCTCATGCCGTGCATGGGATCAAGGAAGAGGATCAGGACCATCAGCAATCCCACGCCGCTCGCTGCTCCTACCAGCCGCCAGCGCACGGGCAGATGGGAACGCAGCTTGACCAGTTGGTACACGACAACACCCTCTGCTAGCAGCAGGAAGACGGCAAAGACCAGGGCCGTCGCGTCAACCGGACCACGCAGAGACACGTGATGGCCTTGCAAGAGTCCATACGCCATTCAGCTTTTCTCCTCAACAAAGCGCACCTGTGTCGCAAGTTCTCGCTGTGCGCTGATTTCGTGTAGCACAATTTGATGAGCCGGAAGGCGTTGCGCTTTGGCCCACAGCCACCACGGCGCTGGCTGGAGATGGCACCAGCGCACCACATCTTCCCACCACACCTCTGACTCGTCTGGCAGTGCGGCGACCAACGAGATCAGCGCCGTGCGGCGTGCCGCGCAGGCCAGCCAGTAGGACGGCAGATAGGGGAGCTGGTCTGTTGAAAGCGGCTTGATCTGACGGATGAGAGCTTCAAAGCGTTGGTGCTGTGCCACCGTCAGCACAGGATCAGTCTTTAGCATCGATCTCCTCCTCTCGCCGGAGACGCCAGCATCTCCTCTGCTTGCCGTTGAAGCTTTTGAAGCTTTTGGAGCATCTGCGCATACCGCTCTCGGTCAACAGGCAATGCCACTGTTGCGTGGGTCTGGGCCGAGAGCAAGAGCGCATTGGCGAGTTCCAGGGACATGCGAGCTTGCTCACCGGCTGCCAGCGGCCCTCCCTGTCCTTGTTCAATGGCTTGTACCAGGCTGCGATAGACATCGAGATGCTTTCCTTCCCTCGCCACCTCGGTGAGGGTGACTGGGTGTAGTATGGGCAAGGGCTGAGAAATCGTGCTGGCGACGAACTCTCGCATCTCGATAGTGAGGGGAGCGTAGGTTGTTGCGGTCTGACTCGCAGAGCCAGCAAGGCAAAGCGAACCAGCCGTCCCCACGATGTCAATCCGGCTCTGGCCAGCCACTGCGGTACTGACGAACACGGTCCCAAGCAATCCGTTTGGCCAGGCGAGCATCGCCTGCGCAGTATCTTCTGTTGCGATGTCATGCAGCAGGCAGTGTGTCCAGCCATGCACTCGTACAGGCATACCGAAGAGTGAACAGAGCAGATCAAGGTCGTGGGGAGCCTGATTCATCAACACGCCACCACCTTCGCCGCGCCAGGTGGCCCGCCACGGCACCTCTTGATAGTAGCGTGCAGGCCGAGGCCAGAAGGCGTGCAGAGTCACATGCTGAAGTTGGCCCAAGCATCCACCGTCCATCAAGGCTTTTGCTTTGCGGATGGCGGAATCGAACCGATGCTGAAAAACGACACGCAGCACACGCTCTGCGCGGTGGGCCTCTGCGATCATGGAATCGGCCTCCCCGACGTGCAATGCCATTGGTTTCTCCACCAGTACATGGCAGCCTGCTCGCAAACACGCACCCGCCATCTCTGCATGCAAGAAGGGAGGGGTGAGAATGACGGCCACATCGGGTCGGCCCTCACGCAGCATCTGATGGTAGTCCTGGTAGAAGGCGCATCCAAGTTCATGCGCACGCTGCTCTGCCGGTTCTGCCTTGATGTCAGCGAGCGCCACGATCTGTCCTGGCAGCTGCACAAGCGCCTCCCGATGATGACGAAAGACACCCGCACCAGCCCCAATGATTCCAAAAGTTGGCATCCTTCTTCGTTCCTTTCGTTCGTTTTAGTCACCCAGAGACTGCGCCCACAGCCTCTTCGTAGACGGTTGCCACCTTGCTAGGTAGCCGTGCAGTCCGTAGAGCGCGAGCAGGGTCAGGCTTTCTATCCCTAGCACCACCCATAAGGAGGCAAAGACCAGGGCGAGGATGGTTTCCATAGCCAGCAAGGCCACCACCGTCAGCCAGAGAATCGCCGGAGCCACTACCTGTTCGCGTGTCCTGGCGGCACTGGCGGCCACCACCAGGTAGGCTGGAGCAAGCATCCGACCAAGCGACGATGCCGCGTTTTGCGCCGCTCCCACCCACAGCACCGTCCCCTGGGAAGCCATGCTCACTTGCATCGGAGCAAAGAGCGCATTGGAGGAGGCATTGGACCCAGACATCCAGCCTCCCAGCATGCCAAGCACAGGCGCGACGTTCAGATACACCTGTGCAAAGGGATCGAAGATAGTGGTAAACGCATCCAGCATCCCTGCGACGGACAAGAGCGCCGATGCCAGGACAAAGGTCACGATGGTGATGGCCAGGGGGAAAAACCGTCTGCTCGTCTGTTGGAGGATGGCTCCCAGAGGGACTGCTTGACCTTGCCTGAGCAACAGCACACTCAGACAGGCAAGCAGAAGCCAGGTGCCAGGATACCGCATTACGAGCAGGCGTTGCGTCCCCTCGCCAATGACGAGGAGCGCCACCAGGGCATGGAAGGAACCCAGGTGCATGAGCAGCGGTTCCACGAGGACAAGCACCCCTGGCACAAGCAGCAGAGACCACTGCTGCCAGGAAAGGGGCATGGAAGGTGTGAGCAGACGTGTGGCCTGGGTACGGTGCAGACGGTGCATGCGCTGCCACCACAGCACGCATCCGAGGACGCTGCCCGCTGACAGGCTGGAAAGCACGCCCGCCAGGCTCACATCCAGACGGCTGACAAGCCATTCGCCGCCAACGAGGGTTCCCGCCGCCAGGAGCGCCACCGGCCACCACTGCCGTAAGGTGCGCGTCCCGCCCACGAGCAGCAATGCCACGCAACCGCATAACAGCGAGCAGGGGAGCAACAAGAGAGCGGTATCCATGCCGAGAGGGGAGCTTGCAAGCCCTGTCATGGACGCTTCCAGGCTCACTGCGTTGCCCATCGAGGCATACGCGGTGGTGGATTCGCCCAGCAGGCCCAGGAGTGCCGCATTTTGTGGCGCAATGCCAAGTGTCAGGTAGAGCGGAATCGAGACCACCATGCCGGTGCCAAAGCCACAACTGGCCTCCAGCAGTGGTGAGAGGCACAACACCAGAAACAGGACCACCAATGGTCGATCTGCTCCTCGTATCGCTTGAGAGACCCGCTGGGTCATGCCTGCCGTTTCTTCCAGCACGTAGAGCAGGCGGGCGGGAAAGAGAATGAGCGTGGCCGTCAGCGCCGGAAAGAGCGCCGCAAGCAGCGTCCCTTCCAGGTGCCGTGCTGAGAGATGGAAAAGCGCCACGGCGATGAACGCCGTTGTCAGCAGCGTCAGCAGGCCCGTCTGCCAGCTTTTCCAGCCAGCGACAAAACAGAGCAGCACGAGCAAGAACGGGACACACGCCATCATCGTGAGCATCGCTTCTGCCTCTCTTCTCTCCGTCTACCCTTGCTCACGGAGTTCCAGTTTGTTGCCGAAAGGATCATAGATGTAGCAGCGTGTCCATCCTGGCTCCTGGATGGCTTCCTGGATCACCACGTTTGCTGCCTGCACCATCGTCAGCATCTCTTCAAGATGGTGGACGTACACCGCAATGTGGCCACGTGGTTTGGCCTGGAAGTTCTTCACCGGGCCAAGATGCAGCTGCTGATAGCCACCGCCGTCGGCAAAGGAGAACCAGAGGCCATCGGTATCATGGTCCATCGCTCGAAACACCGAGGGAATCTCAATCTCTTCCAGACGAAGGAGCGTGCCGTAAAAAGAGCGTGCCTGCTGTTCGTAGTCGCTGCATGCCTGTTGATCTTCGCCCAGCGGGTATTCGAGCGTGGCATGATGCAAGCCGACACACCCAGAGGTGCCATGCGAAGAGGCAACCGAAGAGGGAGAGGTCGATTGAGACATAGAAAACCATCCTTTCTGCTTACAAACTGAGCCATTCAAACCAGCAGATCACGAGGAAGCTGCTCCAACGACGCGCACCCGGACAATGCCATCGCCAGGTCAAGTTCAGCACGCAACGTATCCAGCACGTCACGGACCCCTGTGCGGCCACCCACGGCCAACCCCCAGAGGATGGGGCGTCCGACCAGGACGGCTCGCGCTCCCAGTGCCAGAGCTTTGAGGACATCGGTGCCGCGTCGAATGCCGCCATCCAGATACACTTCACAGCGTCCAGCCACCGCCGCGACGACTTCTGGTAGCGCCTCTATCGTCGCCATTGCACCATCTAATTGCCGTCCGCCATGATTAGACACGATGATGCCGTTGACCCCATGCTCGACGGCTTGCCACGCATCCTCGCCACGAAGGATTCCTTTCAGCACAAGAGGCAGGGAAGTTTTCGACCGAAGCCAGGCAATATCGTTCCACGTGTTTATACAGTCACCTGTACGCGGCGTGATGGCGCTGCCAACAAAGTTTGCTGCTTGCATGCCTGTCGGCAAACGAAAGCCATTCCGCTCGTCGCGCTCACGCTTTGCCAAACGCGGACGATCTACCGTCAATACAATGGCGCGGTAGCCCGCATCCTCGATGCGTGTGAGCAAGGCACTGGTAAAATCATGGTCATAGAGATACACTTGTTGCCACAGCAGTTTGGAAGCAGGAGCCGCATCGGCAATCTCCTCCAACGTTTGGCTGGCGTTGATACTGAGGACAGAAAGCGTCTCAAGTTCTCCTGCGGCCCGCACAATACCACACTCTGCATCAGGATGAGCTAGACCCGCATAGGCTGTGGGGGCAATTAACACTGGCATGCTGATGGGTGTCCCTAGCACCGTTGTCTGCATCGCTATGTGGCTCACATCCACCAGCACACGCGGTCGCAGGCGAATGCGCCCAAAGGCTGTGTGATTGTCATAGAGTGTTTGTTCGTTGCCACTTCCACCCGCGTAGTAATCGTAAAAGGTATGAGAAAGACGGTCACGTGCTACCTCTTCGTAATCGTGCAGATTGAGAAGGTTCGCCTGCTCACTCATACGCTCGCTCCTTTCCCGATAGTTGCTGTTTCTATCAAACTCATGTGTTCTTCTACCCCTCGAAAAAAGGATTCCAGGGCTGCTCCCGCGCTGCCAGTATCAACCAATAAAAAGAAGCACGAGCGTTCTTGCTCCACCATCGCACGCCAAGTTGCTACGGCTTGCGCATGCAAAAATCTCGTGCGATAGGTACCAAGAAGCGGAGCTGGCTGATCGCGTAAGAGGACTCGTAGACTGACGAGTGGGGGACCATCGAGTTCACTTTGTTCCGAGATGTGGTATGCCGACGGGGCGCGGCGCACTTTCACCGGAACGCCAAGCACCGTATTTCCAAGATGGTATAGGCACCGTCTGAGCATTTGACAGACCTCTGATGGAAGGTCTCCATTGACAGTGAAATCAAGATAGAGCATAGTATGCACCCGTGTATGAGCAGACAATGCTTGCGCAAAGAGTACCGAGGGTGTCTCATGAGCAATCTGTTGTCGGTTCTGAACATCTGGCGGGCAAGCCAGTTGCATATGCCCTGGTTCTGCCTTACTACTCCATACATCTGTATTGAGACTTTCTAGCACAGAAAGTCTGGAACTCTCGCGCAAAGAGCGTGCTATTCGTTTATAGGATTCTACTGCAGGCTCAGTCGCAAAGCGGATATCGGCAAACAATGCATAGAGGGCCATTGTCACTTGCCAGCCTAAGCAACTGGCTACTAGCGCCGCAAGGAGGGCGAGAGAATTGCCCTCCCCACCATCAGCAAGATATGGCTGCACCAGTTGGAAATTGTGCTGGCCGCTCTGCTCTTGCCAAGACGAAACAACAGAGACATGCAACATCTGTTCTGCTCGATATCCTGGTGCTGACGAATTGAGTCCTTGATCGGGAAACACCACCACGCCTTTGCCACCCTTGCCCAGCGATTGTTCCATTAGTTGCTCAATCCAGGGCAAAAATGGTTGCCAGTCGTCGGGGAGCGTTAGCAGCAGGCGACAGATACTATCGGTGCTAGCCTGAAAGAGCGCGATGGCTACTTGCACGAACGGATGGCTCTCTGAATGCGCCTCTGCTCCATCCAGATCGTGCCACTGCCATGCCTGCTGTAAGATAGTCAGAAGTTGTCCCCGCTCAGATGCGTGGGCAAAGTGGAGTGCCACCGGCAACAGGAAAATCCGTGAGCCAGGCGCACTCATACGTCCTACAAGCGGTTGATCGTCAAGAAAGAGCGGCAACATAGGGAGATGATATTCATGGGCAAGCTGTTCTAATACCGATCCTTGCAGCGTCATGACACACACATGATCTTTGAAAGCAAGATACGCTTGGTCAAGTAGCTCAATAAACCATAAAAGATGTGAAAGAGGTTCTTCAGACATTTTACTCATACTCACTCCAATGAGCATTACGTCTTCAAGAAGCCACCGTATCCAGGCGCTACGTATTCCCACTCCTGGCTCCGGCATACTCATTCCTTTTGCCCGTGCAATAGCTTTAACGGTTGTATTCAGTGCCGTCGGATCGGTGCTATCCAAAGGATAAATACGGATGGTTTGACCATTTTCTCCTGCACAAATACCCATCTGTACCAGGGTTTTTACTGTCGTTATTGACCCTCCCATCCCAGACCAGATAATATGACGTATTCCACGTTGCCATAAATCGTAAGCTTCCTGCTCAACCTGTGTGAGTAATTCAGGCTGTGCCACTAATCGCTGCACCACGTCCACCCAGGATAGCTGTGTTCTTCCCTCCTCATCGCGGCTTAGGTCGGCACTACGGCCATTGTGGTTGAGCAATTGGCGAAGATGCTTAACTGCCATATGAGCAAACCACCCTTGCTCAAGCTCAGCATTTTCTGGATAGTCAAACATGTCTTTCTCTCTCTCAGTTGTAGAGATGGTAAGGTTGTACAATCCTACCATCTCTTTTCTCTTCAGCTAGCTAGTGTATCCACATGTGGATGTACAGAGCAACAAATGATACAACATGAGTAAGCACTGTGAAACTCTGCGACACAAGCTTTTGTAAAGCATCATCATAATGTGACAAGCTGATACACCTCCTTTTTCCTAGAACTTGGTGTGTAGTTGAACTGGAACAGCCACCTCTTGCCCAATAGACGTGGAAGAAAAACGCACCACGCGATAGGCTGCAAGGAAACGATGGAGTAACACTACAAGCAGTATTGCGAGCATGCTCAAAAGGATCACCTGGGCGTGGATGGCAAGATAGCCGATGCGGTGCATTGGGTCAACGCTCAGAATCACCACCAGTCCTATTCCCACCCCACCTGCTCTGTCCACCAGCCACCAGCACACTGGCAGATGATAGCGCAGTTTCATCACTTGGAAGACGACAAAGACCAGAGCGGTTGCGTCCACCGGGCCACTGAAAGATGCGTGGCGACCTTGCAGCAAACTATAACGCCATTAGCTTTTCTCCTCAATGCCGCGCTGGTGGCACACTCGGACTGCGAGTTCTCGTTGCGCTCTAACCTCCTGCTCGACGATTTGCTGTGCAGGAAGTGTATGCGCCTTCAGCCGTAACCACCATTGGAGCGGCTGAAGATTATACCAGCGCACCACGTCTTGCCAAAATGCGTCTGGTTCCTCTGACAGCGTGGCGACCAGCGCGATCAGCGTTCTGCGGCGTACTTCACGTGCCAGCCAGTAGGAGGGTAAATAGGAGATTTGGTGAGTGCAAAACGGCTTGTTTCGACTAATGAGATTATTAAACCGTTGTTGTTTCTCAGATGACAGCACAGGATCGGCAGTGAGCATCAGGTTTCTCCTCTCACCAAGATATCTCCACATTGTCTACCAAAAGGGCGTTCCTTGAGCGAACCAAGAAAATGTAACAGGGCAGCATTCACCATCTCTGGTTCCTCTAAAAATGCTGAATGACCGCACTCCAGTACGAGCAATTCCGCATGTGGAACCTTCTTTTGTAGCGCGAACGCGACTTCGAGGGGGGTAATAGCGTCGTGTTTTCCTTGTACGATCAAAAGAGGAATACCTGCCTGATAGACCTTTTGCGCAACACCTGTACCGAATGCCTGCATTACTGCTGATATATTTACATGCCAGAGATTATCAAGTGCCATGCGGTTATATCCCAACGTTTCGTAGTATTCGTCGGGTGACGGAGGGTTCCAGGTCAGCAACTGTTGAAACTGATAAAAGGCAGCGAGGCGAACTGCTGGATCATACTGGTCATCGTTCATTTTCATCGCCTCTACAACAGGCGGGCCACCCAGATCTTGTATCGTGATCGCCGCAATGGTGGTGCCGAACGTGACAATTCCAGCGACTTGCTCTATTCCGTAGCGTTGCATGTACAGATTGATTACTGCCCCCCCAAAACTCCATCCCACCAGCACCACCGGTCGATCATGCAGACGCAGTGCTTCTAAGACGGCCCGCACGCTGTGCGCCCATAGATCAGGCGAGACTTGATTTGGGGTTACAGCGCCACTGTAACCATGACCAGGGAGATCAAGCGTCACCACGTAGTGCTGCTGGGACAGTGTGAGGAGTTGTTTGCGCCAACACTGTTCCGCTTGCATCCAGCCGTGAACAAGGATGACCGCAGGGGCGTTCGTCCGATTACCATATGTATGGAACGCAAGCGGGATGCCCTTTGGCCCCTGGCAGGTTTCCTCACCCCGACGCTCAATTGTTTGCATAGGAACCTCCTTCTATGGTTGCTTTGCTATAAACAAGTTTGGTGGTATCGAAACAAAAATGCGCTCTAATGGAAGGGAAAAGCTCTAGTCGCTGCCTCTGCCAGACGACGTTTTTCTCACAGATACCTTCGTCTGGAAGGCTCTGCTATCAACGGCACATTAGTGGAAGAGATGCAGTACGGCTGCCACCACCACCGGAAGCAAGTGTTGTAGCGACCAGACAAGATGCTGTACCATGTTGTCGTAGTGAGACATCGAAGTTTTCTCCTTTCACTAAAAACATAAAAGACAGGCTGTAAACAAAAAGAAATCAATCTATTTTATGTGCCACAAAAACATTTCATGGCGTTCTATCTTCCTGCATAGTGATTTCTCTCCAAAAGATTTCCTATCTTCCATGTGAGTATAGCGTTGCCTTTTCTCATTTAGTGACCAAGTTTGACGTTTTTTGTTCGTCTATGGATGAGCATTCAAAACAGGTCAAGGTTGGTCACTTACTGGTCTCCTCATCGACTAGACTTTGTAAAGAAGTATGGTAGCTGGAAAGGGAGCATCCGGTAGCATTTGGAGGGTTTGTCAAGTAAAGGTGGCTGAATGCACGGCAACTTCCCATCTCGCCTATACATTGATGAGTTGTTCAAACCGGAACAAGTTCTTTCCTATGCAGCACAGGCTGTGTTATCCTAAACTGATGGCACATCCACTCCTTTTAGGAGAGTTATGCACACTCACGACGCTCACACCTCAGAGTTAGAGTCCCGCGCATCCATCTCGGTGCGCGGGCATACAAGCAATCGGAACCAGCGCCGGTTTCCTTTGATCTTGACGCAGGCGCGATTAAACCACTCCTGGACACAGCAAGACGTTGCTGACCTGATTAGCACAACACCACAAACGGTGAGTCGTTGGGAACGGGGAATTGCTACACCTGGCCCCTATCACCAGCGTAAGTTGTGCGATCTCTTTGGGTTCTCCACGGCTGATTTTGGCCTCGTAGCACAAGTGTCACAAGAGCCAGTAGCACAAGTGTCACAAGAGCCAGAGGAAAGTCTGAATCATGTCTCAATTCTTGAACAACCAATTGAAACTTCAACCAAAGACGCGGAGAATGATCCTCAGCGTAGTAACAATGTAGAGGTGAGCCAGAGAAAAGAGATTGTTGCTCTCCCCCTTCTTCCATTATCTCGGCAACCTTCTCGGCAACACCTGCTGCCTTCACAATGGCTACATTTTGCCTTACTCCTTAGTTGCATGGTAGGTTTGCTGGCCTCTCAGGTTGCTTCGGTTGCTTCGGTTGCTTCCGCAACTGCAACGAATCCAAAACCAGTGAGCAATAGCATCGGAGGAACCATTGCGCTTCTCAGCAGTAACCTGTCCACTTCCGAAAATGGTGTCCAGGGTATGAATGATGAGGTTATGATTCATCTCGTGGACATTCCCGCTCCGGCCCCCGGTACCGGCTACTATGCCTGGATCACTGGTTCCATCGAGAGCGAGACGATTTGGGTACCGCTGGGTTGGTTGATCTGGACATCCTCTGCTACAAGGAAGAGCGTCAACGTTCGCCTCGGCACTGCCTCGCTCTTCTTTCTGTCCCCGCAGCATGCCAATTTGTTGGTTGCCTACAATCGTTTTTTAGTGACGCAAGAGGGAACAATTGTTCCCCCGCAGCAACCTTCGTCGGCATGGATTGCCCAAGCAAGTATCAGCACTCTTCCCACTCCCGGCGATCCACTTCACTACAGCTTACTCGATCACCTGCGCCATCTTCTGGCAGAGGATCCCGCTCTTACTGCTCTAGGTATGAAGGGAGGGTTGATGTACTGGTTGCCACGCAATACACAGCAAGTTGAACTGAATGCCTCTGCTCTTCAAGCAGACTGGCAAGCACATCGTTGGAGCATGATTCACCAAAGCCTTATCCGCATTCTAGATTATTTAGATGGCAGCACTATGATTACTGCTGATGTTCCTTCTGGCACTCCTTTGCTCGTGTCAAACCCTTTTGCCCGTGTTGGCCTACTCACCCTTTCATCGAAAACAGCACCACCGGGCTTTATTTTGCACACCGACATCCATCTGGAAGGCATTAGAGAGGCCGTTGGGGTGAGTCCCGCTCAACAACGCCTAGCTGAACAATTACGCACGGCCATGAATATGATCGGTTTCTGGCTCACCAATGTGCGACAAGATGCCCTTCCCCTGGTACACATGGATGATGCGCAACTGGCCCAACGTTCAACGCTGCCTTTGCTGATCGCTCTGGCAACCCAGGCACAGGATGTTTTCTTTGGAGCTGGTGGTCAGTCTCAGAGTGGTCAACTCACTGCTGTTTCGACACCAGGCATAGCAACCAATGACGCTGAGGCTGGTACACGCTGGATTGCCATCCAAAGCCAATCCCTGGTAACTTTTTCCTGGCAACCTGTATCCATGTAAAGAACCTTGTTTTGGGCTGAAAACCCCTTGCACCATAACTCTTTTCCCATGTTTCTGTCCTTCCATGCCCGGTTGTTTGCCCTCCTATCCCTCTGTTTAACCTAAAAATGGAGAACGTTTACGAGATGTTTAGGAAATGTTCAGCATATGTCGTTCTCGCATGCGTTGCTCATCGGTTACACTAGCTGCTGAACCTACGAGGAGGCCAATAAACGGACTGAGGCAAAGGCAACTGGTAGATCAAAATAAGATCGAGAAACCAAGCAGAAAGGAGGAGGTCGCTTATGAGGGATTCTGTCAATCGGGTACAGCAGCAAGGGCAGCAAAAACAGCGTATCCTATCCAACTGGCATCCGGTTATAAGTTTGCAACATGGGTTGAATAAAGTCAGAGGAGTGCAACTTGTCGTTTTCCTAGTTCTTCTCATGATGCTGGCCGCCTGTGGTAGCTCATTTAACGGGTCATCACAGTCGCAGCCTTGGGGCTATGTTTGGACGAATGCGCAGCAGATCGCCACATTGACATGGAATGAGCAGCCCCCAGGCCAGCTCTCTGGTCAGTACAGTGGTATTTCCTATGTCACCGTCTCGTCACCTGCCAGTTCACCCGATAGCTTTGGAGCGGCCTATCGTGGTACACACGCAGGGCAAAAGATCAGCATTACCATCGGCGCAGGGGCGTTGTCAGAACATATGACAGGCACACAAACGAGCAACGGGAGCAGTTTAACTCTCACCTTTCTTAGCTCAACAACAGGCCGTGCTGTCTCGCAAACGTGGGTGGCCGTTAACGAGCGCCAGCAAAGCAATCTCGTACAAGCATTTACAGATTATCAGGCAGTACAGGAGTGGTTCGCAGTGGTGAAGCAGGAGCGAGCAAACGAGGATAATTGGCAAGACCCTAACATAAACTCGCTTGCCAGCACGCAGACAGCCTTGCAGGCACAGCAGGGGCAACTGACTCAAATGCAACAGGCACAGCCAAATACGCAAACGCGCTGCACCCTTGCCGCAGCTTATAGGCCGCTTGATGTATCCTGGTTCACGTTGCCATTTCCCGCTTCCAACGATGAATTGCTGAGTGTTGTAGCTCATTTTCAGCAGGCGTGGCAGGTGGCCGAGCGTACTACAGTTCCGCACATTTCCAATCTTGCGTTGCCCTGGCTCCTTTTGCCCCAGGCTGAACGCACCGCAATGGCTCCAGCCTTCGCGCTGGCACAGCGCATTCAGGCAGCTTATACCAGTGACGCACAGATAATGCAGCAGGATCAGCAGCAGAGTCACGCTCTTGATGCCCAGGTGACACTTCTGAGTCAATGGTGTCCAC
>JAJZEJ010000460.1 GCA_021828635.1 Chloroflexota bacterium | reverse complement strand
GTGGCTGGTCCCGTTGGTCCCGTGGCACACCCATACCCGTCAGGGCTAGCGAGGCGGCGAGGCGGATAGCACGCGACAATGACTCATTCTGAGCCATCTGTTCAAGCGGTTCAATCGTCTCAGGGTCATTCAAGATGGTAAGCAGCCAGATAATCGACTGGCGTTCTTGCGCATCATCGCACTGAAGCGAGCGTATGAGATGCAAGGCAAAAATCTTGCCATAGATTTCCACATAGAGGAGCAGATGCTGACGTATCTCCTCGGTAGTCATATTTGACCCGGCAGCGCGGCAGATTAATTCTTGTACCTTACAGCGAAGCTGTCTACGAGAGTCAAGCGCAACAATGTTCCAGCCGTGATCGGCAGTGGGATGAGCGGTAATATCGGCACGGAACAGCCTGGCGTCCCTTTTTTCCATCAAGATTTGCCCTTCTGGAGACTTCTGGTAGCTCCAACTCTCTTCTATAAACGGCATTACGTGATAGATGCAAAAATCTCTTGTCGGGCTGTAATCATCTGTAAAAGCGATTGCAAGCCCTGTTTTGCCTTTACACGCAGGTCTTCAGAAAGCATCGTATCGGTGGCGAACTCATCCTCGTCCAGGATCAGCATTCTCCCATCGGGATAGACCCACACATCGAGCAGCAGGTCAACTTGCTGAATGCTATCATGCGCAATCACTGCTGGTACAGCTACGTTGCAATACCATCCTTTGCGTTCACCGTCTCTACCCGCAATATCGAAAATGTTGAACCAACGATCTCTGTAATAATATTCCACAAAACGATCACCCGGTTCAAATCGTATATAGCCCAGGTCACGTGCTGGCAACGTCCAGGCGGCAAGAATGACGACGCCATTGGGTAGGCGCTCGATCACCTCACCCGTATAACGAATCCTGGTCGCACCCAGCGCATCTTGTTTGTAAACGGTAATCATGTCTTCCAACACGGTCTACGGTGTCATCCAAACAGTATATAATGTACAGTATATCAACCTAATATGCAATAGTCAAATCGTTGCTGGGCAAATTTGCCAGCACTGACCTCCAAAAAAAAGCATGGGATAGCGGCACAATTCCATGATATAATACGCACTATCGAGTCAACGACGATGAGAAAAGCTAACGAAAAACAGCGTTGCCAATTCTTTCATCAGATAGGGGTTCCATGCAGCAGCCTAATCCGTCCTATGATCCTACTATTTCTATGATACAGGAAACGTACATGCAACCACTCGCCTTCACCAATGTATCTAGCGCACACCTGCTGACCTTGCTGGATACCATTGATGAGGGCATCTTTGCCTTTGACAAAGAGTGGCACTACATCTATCTCAATCAGGCTGCAGCCAATCTTGTCCAAAGAGCGCGTGAAGAGCTGATTGGACAAAATATCTGGCAACGCACACCTGAGCTTGCTCATTCGCGCTTTTACATCGAAATGCATAGAGCCGTGCAAGAAAATAGAACCATCAGCATGGAAGCATTCTATCCACATCTCAACACATGGCTGGAGAGCAATATCTGTCCCTCGCCAGAAGGCATTACTGTTGTCTCACGTGACATCAGTGAACGCAAGCGGAGTGAAGAGGCACTGAAAACGAGCGAGGAGCGCCTGCACCTGGCTGTGGATGCAGCCCAGCTCGGCCTATGGTTCTGTGATCTGCCATTTGATGAACTCATCTGGGATACGAAGGTCAAAGAACATTTCTGGCTATCAGCAGATATTCGAGTGACGATGGATACCTTTTATGAGCGCATCCATCCCGATGATCGCCTCCGTACTGAGCAGGCCATTAATCAATCTATCGAGCAGCATGACCAATACGATATTGAGTATCGCACCCTCTCTGAGACGGGGCAGATCAAATGGATACGTGCTATCGGCAAAACTTTCTATGATGAGGCAGGCACACCAAAACGCTTCGATGGTGTAACACTGGATATTACCGATAAAAAAGAGACAGCAGCCGCGCTGAGGCGCAGCGAACTCTATCTCAAAAGGCTTTTTGAAGCCAAAGTCATCGGCATTGTCACTGCCGATAGAAACTACATCCTTGATGCTAATGATGCATTTCTCAATATGCTAGGCTACAGCAGAGAAGAGCTACAAGAACATAAGATCAACTGGCCAGCAATCACACCTGCAGAATACGAGCCTATCGATCAATATGCAATACAAGAATTGCAAGAGAACGATACATGTACACCATTCGAGAAAGAGTACTACCGTAAAGACGGTAGCCGTCAGCCGGTCTTAATCGGAGCAGCCACTATTCAAGAACACCCATCACAATGGGTATGCTTCATTCTCGACATTTCAGCACAGAAGACCCTGGAACAACGTAGGGACGATTTTATCAGCATTGCCAGTCACGAACTCAAAACGCCGCTCACCTCGTTAAAAGGATTTACACGGCTGCTTTCTTATATGGATAGGGATAGACTACAACCGGAAAGGCAAGAAACCATCTTGCAAAAAATGGAGCAACAAATTGACAGACTCACGCATCTGATAACAGACTTGCTGGATGTCTCTAAAATCCAAAGTGGTCAATTGGAATATATAGAAGCACCAATAGCCATCGATGCTTTTATAAAAGATATTGTCGAAGACATGCAACAGACCACAACGACACACAAAATCGTCCTACATGGAACGACAGAAGTAGTCATACTTGGCGATGCTGAGCGGCTCTGCCAGGTATTTAATAATCTGATGAGCAACGCGATCAAATATTCACCACAAGCTCAAAACGTTGACATTTACCTGAGCAGAAGCGCAGATGCTATTACCGTTCAGGTACGCGATTACGGCATGGGCATTCCCACAACACAACAAGACAAAATTTTCGAGCGGTTCTATCGTGTTAGCAGCGAAAACAGGAAATACGTGCCGGGGCTGGGTATGGGCCTATATATCACGCAAGAGATTGTCAAACGACATGGCGGAACAATCAGCGTTGAAAGCCAGGAAGGCCAGGGTTCGACTTTCTCCGTGACATTGCCCATACAAGCAACACCTCAAAATTAGTGATCAACCCCCTCGATGGTCTCGGCGGCACGCTGGCTACCATGTTCTGCCGCCCAACGCAGCGCCTCTGCCGCGAAATAGATTGAGCCAGTCGCGCAAACTAGATCATCGGGTGATGCATCACTCAAGGCCATTGCCAGCGCCGTCATGGTGTCACTAGCGGTTTTGACACGCACATTGGGTGCATGCGTCGCCAGCGCCTCTTGCAGCGTCTCGATAGAAGCAGCACGCGGCGTACTATACATGCGCGTTACAATCACTTCATAGGCCGGAGTCAGAGCGCGAGCGATACCGGCAATATCCTTGTCGCGGTTGACGCTCAACACCACAATCAAGCGATGCATAGCAAATGAATCACGCAATGCCTGCATGAGCTTTTGCATCGAATCGGCATTATGCGCTCCATCCGCGATCAGCATGGGATGCTCGCCTACCACATCGATGCGTCCCGGCCAGCGTACTTTGCGGAAACCAGCACGTAACATCGTCTCATCCCAAGCCAAACCACGCTCCCGCAACTGTTCTAGCGCAGCCAGTGCCAGTGTGGCATTCTCAAGCTGATAGGTACCTGCCAGAGGAATTTCCAGATGTTGATAGGTCTGTGTCGGCGTCCAGACGGTGAAGCGTTGCAGTTCTCCCATGCGTTCTTCAAGCCGATAGCGATACTGCAAGGGCGGTAATAAGCCCTGCTCAACCTCGTGCTGAGCCGTGTCACCATCAGCAGAACCAATCCGTATCATACGCGCCTGTCGCCGCTCCGCGACTGCCGCGATAGCCAGCAATGCCTCCGCATCTTGCGCCGAGGTCACAACCACGCCATGTGGCTTGATGATACCGGCCTTCTCGGTAGCAATCTGTGCCAGCGTATCGCCCAAGATGTTCATGTGGTCGTAGCTGATTGAGGCAATCACTGAGACAAGCGGA
>JAJZEJ010000707.1 GCA_021828635.1 Chloroflexota bacterium | reverse complement strand
GCAACCGGTGCCAACAGTGCCGGAACCAAGCACATCACCAGGACGCAAACGGGCATTGCGCGAAGCCCACGCGATCATCTGGGGAAAACTGTAATAAATCTGCTTGAAGTTGCCACGTGAAATCTCCTTACCATTCACACGCGCCACCATCGTCATAGCATACCGCTCGCTCATACCGGAACCAGTGCGGCGTGGAGCTAGCTCGTCGGGCGTGACAAGCCAGGGACCAAGCGAAGTAGCGAAATCCTTGCCTTTGCCCGGACCCAGATTGAGCTTCATATCCTTGCGCTGAAAATCGCGGGCGCTCCAATCATTCATAATGGTATAACCCGCGATATAACTTTCAGCCTCTTCTACCGCAATATCTTTGCCCTCGCGTCCAATCACACAGGCAATCTCCAATTCGATGTCCAATTCGTTGCTGCCCACGGGATAGGGGACATCTTGATCGGGACCGTAGATTTCGCTCGTGTTGGAGAAGTAGAATGTTGGGATCTCATACCATTCAGGAATCATGTCCAGGCCACGCTTCACACGCGCACTCTTGACATGCTGCTCAAAGGCATAAAAATCGCGTAACGTGGGTGGTTCAGGGATAGGGGCCAATAGCGTGATCTCGCTCAGTGCATACTGCTGTGGCTCAACACCCTCAACCTCAGCGATGGTCGAGGGCAGTTCCGGGGGCATCATTGGAAACCCCCCGGTCGCCACTGGAATATACTCTTGCCCCACATCCCCAGGCGTGCGGGCATCACCGGCTCTGCGCAAACCATCAGGATCGCGCAAAAGCTCAAGCAACGATGGATACGGCAACGTCAGAACGCTGTCACCATGTATCACCCCGGCATGCATCGTATGATCGCTCGTCTGGAATGTGATCAGTCTCATTACAGATTTCCTCGCAAATCCTGTTCGCGCTCCAAAGCCTCAAACAGAGCTTTGAAATTGCCCTCACCAAAACCGCGTGCGCCTTTGCGTTGAATGACCTCGAAGAAGACCGTCGGGCGATTGACCACGGGCTTGGAGAAGATTTGCAGCAGGTAGCCATCTTCATCATGATCGACAAGAATACTCAACTCTTCAATTTGCTCGATATCCTCATCAATGTGACCAACGCGGTCCAATAGCCCTTGATAATAGTTAGATGGTGTATTGAGGAAAACAACACCACGCGATTTCAATTCGCGCACAGTGCTAATGATGTCATCGGTCAGCAGTGCGAAATGCTGCACACCAGGGCCATAATAGAACTCCAGGTACTCCTCAATCTGCGATTTCTTCTTGCCGGGCGCTGGCTCATTAATCGGCAGCTTGATACGTCCGCTGCCATTTTGCATAACCTTTGACATCAACGCGGAATATTCCGTGCTGATAGCGCGATCATCGAAGTGAATCAGCTGCGTAAAGCCCAACACACGCTCGTAGAAAGCCACCCACACATTCATTTTGCCCAGTTCGACGTTGCCCACAACGTGATCAATGCCCGCCAGACCAGCCGGGCGCACACGACGCGGCTGATTTGATGACACGGAACGATACCCTGGCAAGAACGCGCCTTTGTAGTTTTGGCGCTCGACAAAAGTATGGACGGTCTCACCATAGGTAGCAATCGAAGCCAACTTGACCACGCCATTATCGTCCTTGATCGTATGTGGCTCAGTAACACCGTGAGCGCCCCGGCTGGTGGCCTCGCGGTAAGCCCGTTCGGCATCCTCTACACGCAAGGCGATATCCTTAACGCCATCGCCGTGCAATTTGACATGCTCGGCGATCTCTCCATCGGGTAATAGTGACGAGGTCAGCACGATGCGGATATTGCCCTGCTCCAGCACATAACTGCTACGGTCTCGTACCCCGGTCTCTAAGCCTGCATAGGCAATGGGGACAAAGCCCCAGGCATTGCTGAAGTAGTAAGCGGCCTGCATGGAATCACCGACATAGAACTCGGTGTAGTCGAAGTTCTGAATCGGCATGAAGTCTTGTTCTGACATTGCGAAACTCCCTTGTTTCATGACAACACAACAACTGTAAGATAAGAGGAACACGCTTTGTTGGTGCCTCTGACATTATATTCAACTCTAATCCGTCACTGCAAGTTTACAGCACCGCCATTATAACCTATGAGATAAGACTAAAGCATACAAACGGCAAAAATAGAGATAGACATGGTATATGATGTTATGCTACACTGAATTATACTGGTAGGATGCTCATTGTTGATACAGAAAGGTAGTTACTCAATGGCCGATCAACCCTCTCAGCTTCCTGACGTTCTCGTCGCCGAGCCACGCCCACTTGGTCTGGCAGTTGCCAAATTGCCCATTCTCTACGCAAAATCGCTTGTGCTACCCTATGCCAAAACCTTCGAGATGGAGGGGCGACGCGCAAGTTGGGGCATCGTGTGGATTCAAATTCTCGTCCTTATCATCATCCCCGGTATTCTAGGTCTGTTACGCGGCTTACATCATTCCGCTCGCTTGGCCGCTCTGGCTAGTACGCAGAGCGCCTATACAGCCATTGCCTCTATCGCTGCTGGAACATCGATTGCCGCCACGCTGCTACAAGTCATCATCATCCCTATCCTCTTTTTCATCGGCGTGGGCATTCAGTTCTTGCTGGCAAAAGCTTTTCGCGGCACAGGCACCTTTCTCGCGCAATCCTACGCTACCCTGCTCTACTTGGTACCCCTGACCATCTTGAGTAGCATCATTAGTACCTTGTTCGTATATCTCACACCGCTCTCAGTACAAATTGTGGCTATTCCCGTCATCACACTAGCACTGCTCATTCTCACCATTCTGCTGAACATCGCGGAGGTCGCTGGTGTACATTTGCTAACAAACAATAAGGCTACGGCTGTCGTTCTCATTCCCTACATCGTTGGCACACTGATTAGCTGCGGCCTGATCTTCTACCTTGCACATACGATTATCGCGGCTTTACACTAAATGTAGGGATCGGTTCACCGCGTTCGTTGGCCCAGGTATGCTCCACACCCAACAGAGACACGGACGCGGTCAGATGCGTGGAACCGGTCCCTACGCCATCATTCTAAAAAAGAGTTTGATAACAAACTACTTACCACGTTTCTATTGATACATGCAGAAATTGCTCTGCTTTGTGTGAACTATCTCACAACCTTGAGTGCGCACATAGCGCATAATCATGTTATGATAGCACGGGAAAAAACTCATCATCTTTCATTCTGTGACTATATGAAAGGAGTTATATCAGTATGTCTCAAGACCCGAACTCAAACTATGGTTCCGACCCGCAACACCCGTATGGCACAAATCCAGAAAATCCTTATCAGCCATATGGCCCAACACCGACCGATCCTTACAGTGCAGGTCCATCGGGCGCACCCACACCGCAAGCGTCTTACCCACCTAACGCACCCTATCCATCGATGCCTTATCCTGGCTCCTATCAGCCGGGCTATGGCTACCCACCACCGAACCAGGGTTTTGGCTACAACCCGCCACCGTCACCGAAAATACCGTTGGCGGATGCTCTGCGTCAGCTTCCACGACAATATCTCCGCGTGCTAACCAAACCTTCGGCGGCTACCTTTGCCGAAGAGATGGGCAAGGCCGATTGGAACGTTGTTTGGATAGAACTCGCTGCTTATGCTGTTATCAGTGTTATCTTCTCTTACCTGTTCTACCAGGAAATTTTTCATATACTCCTATCCATCCCTCAGTTGTCGGTTATCTTCAACAACTCCAATCTCACTACCGGCTCAAATAACAGTTACCTTCTCACTCCCGCATACGCCCAAGCCAGTGCGTTGAGTAACTCATTGACTCAGATGATCTATGTTCCCATCGGCATCTTTCTCAGCACAGGCATCTATTACCTGATTGCCAAAGCGTTCAAGGGGCGCGGCGAATTTCTGACGCAGTTGTACACGACACTGCTGTTCTTAATACCTCTTAATACTCTCTATCTGCTGCTCTTAC
>JAJZEJ010000550.1 GCA_021828635.1 Chloroflexota bacterium | reverse complement strand
ACGATCCCCCTGCTCACGTGGTGGACGATCCCCCTGCTCACGTGGTGGACGATCCCCCTGCTCACGTGGTGGACGATCCCCCTGCTCACGTGGTGGACGATCCCCCTGTGGACGCGGGCCTCTCTCGCCCTGTGGACGCGGTGGTCGGTCTCCTTGCGGACGCGGACCACGCTCGCCTCCTGGACCCTGTTGGCCTTGTGGACGTGGACCACGCTGCTCACCAGCAGGACGTGGACCCCGATCTGGTCTTTCACCTTGTGGACGCGGTGGTCTCTCGCCCTGCCCTTGTGGACGTGGACCCCGGTCTCCACCCTGGCCGCGCGGTCGCTCCCCGCGCTCCCCACCAACACGCTCCCCACTACGGCGCTCGCCACCACGACGGTCGCCCTGTCCTTGTGGGCGTGGGCCACGGTCTCCACCGCGACGCTCTCCCCCATCGCGTGGGGCGTAAGGCTGAGCAGCTTCTGGCTGCATCTCGCCTAATTCACGGCGCTTGCTCGGCAGAATTTCACCACGATAAATCCATACTTTGACGCCGATGACGCCAAAGGTAGTGTGGGCCTCCGCCAAACCGTAATCAATATCGGCACGCAATGTATGCAGAGGTACCTTGCCCTCTACCTCTTTTTCAGTGCGTGCAATCTCAGCTCCACCCAAACGACCGCCACAAATGACCTTGATGCCTTTCGCATTAGCACGCATTGATCTCTGCACTGCCTGTTTCATTGCTCGACGGAACGAGACACGTTTCTCCAGCTGGTCCGCGATGCCACGGGCCACGAGAAAGGCATCTAGCTCCGGCTGGCGAATCTCTTTGATCTCCAGGCGCACACGCTTGCGCGTCTGTGCTTCCAGGATGCCTCTGAGTTTCTCAACTTTCTCGCCGCTTTTGCCAATCACAATGCCTGGCTTGGCGGTAAAAATTTTGATCAGTACCTGGTTGGCGGCTGCACGCTCAATCTCAATTTGCGAAACAGCGGCGTTGGACAGATCTTTGTTGATCGCCGCCCGAATTTGGCGATCCTCTTTATAAATGTCTTTATAATCACGCTCGGCATACCAGCGAGACTGCCAGCCTTTTACCACACCGAGCCTGAATCCGATGGGATGTACTTTATGCCCCAAAGCGGCCTCCTTTAGCGGCTAACGCCGTCTGTCAGCGGGATCATCGGATACCACAACTGTGATGTGGCAAAAACGACGCTTGATCACACCCACACGACCATGAGAGCGCGGTTTCACACGCTTAATCCGAAACGAGTCGTCCGCTACAATATTCAGAATATACAGGTCATCTGGATTGAGATTATAGTTATTCTCCGCATTCGCTGCCGCCGATGCCACCACCTTGCTGACCGGTAACGCACCGCCGTTAGGCAAGAATTGAAGAATAGCCAGAGCCTCATTTACCCGAAGCCCTTTCACCGCGTTGGTGACTAGACGCATTTTGCGCGGCGGAATGCCAATATTTTTTGCAATAGCCCTGACTTGCATCTCGTAACCTCTATACATGAGTATCATGCTATAGTGGCGGGGACGCGATCAATCGGCCAACGGACGCGATCAATCGGTCCCTACCACCACAAACACATTGACACCACCTACCGAACTGAGGTGGTCTTTTCATTCTTGCCGCCCGCGTGACCCCGGAAGTGCCGGGTGGGGGCAAACTCGCCTAACTTATGGCCTACCATGTTCTCTGTAATGTAGATAGGCACGTGAATCTTGCCATTGTGAACTCCAATGGTCATTCCCACCATTTCAGGGAAGATCATCGAGGCACGCGACCAGGTTTTGATCAGGCGGCGATCACCGCTACGCCGCATGATAAGTACTTTCTTCCTGAGCGACTCGTGAATATATGGTCCCTTTTTCCTTGAGCGCGACATGGCTTATTTCCTCCCTGCGTTGCGACGGCGGACAATGAAGCGATCAGTTCTTTTATTCTTGCGCGTCTTGTAGCCCATAGCCGGTTTGCCCCAAGGGGTTTGCGGCTGCCCACCGATAGGCGCACGTCCCTCACCACCACCATGTGGATGGTCGCGTGGGTTCATGGCCGAGCCACGCACCGTTGGGCGACGCCCCATATGCCGTGAGCGACCCGCTTTACCAATCTTCACATTCTCATGGTCAGTGTTGCCGACCTGTCCGATGGTCGCCATACAGAGGATATGCACGTTGCGTTGCTCACCTGATGGCAAGCGTAACAGGGCATAATCGCCCTCTTTCGCCATCAACTGCGCCCCTACACCAGCGCCACGCGCCAATTGGCCGCCGCGTCCGCGCTCCAACTCGATGTTATGCACCGTGGTGCCGACTGGAATATTCTTCAATGGTAGCGCGTTGCCGGTTTTGATATCTGCTTCCGGTCCAGCAACAACGCGATCACCGACTTTGAGGCCCAGTGGTGCGATGATGTACCGCTTCTCGCCGTCTAGATAGTGCAACAGAGCGATACGGGCGGAGCGGTTCGGATCATATTCGATGGCCGCTACTTTCGCCGGTACTTCCCATTTGTCGCGCTTGAAATCGATCAGACGATAGGCGCGTTTAGCTCCACCGCCGCGATGGCGGGTGGTAATTTTACCCTGGTTGTTACGACCAGCATGTTTATTCAGCTTGACGGTCAGAGATTTCTCTGGCTTGGTCTTTGTGATCTCATCAAAGCCCGAAACTGACATGCCGCGACGCCCAGGAGATGTTGGTCGATACTGTCTTACTGGCATCTCTCAATCCCTCTTTACGCCTTCAAGGCGTCGATGGTCTGCCCTTCACGCAGTGTGACAATGGCCTTTTTCCACTCACGTGCCTCTTTACGCTGAGGCGCGGAGCCGCGTCGCCGAATCATCTTGACTTTGCCCGGCAAACGGATGATGTTGACTGAGACCACCTGCACATTGAAAAGCTGTTCAACCGCGCGGCGTACATCAATCTTGTTGGCTTCTAATGCCACTTTGAAGGTATATTTATTCTTACCTTGCAGCATGACCGATTTCTCGGTCACGATACCCCGGCGAATAACCTCAGTGATTTCCACAGCTCACTCCTTTTCTCGCCTATAGCATTCCTGCCGTCAGCTATTCCCCCTCGGCCTCAATCTCGATCTCAATCTCAGTCTCGGTTGAGGGAGTATCGCCAGCAGCCACGGTTGCCTCTGGAGTTGTCTCGGCAAGTCTGTGGCTTGCCTCTTCCGCGCTTAATCCTTCGCCGAAGACCATCTCAATCCAGCGCACCGTTTGCACAGGCATAATGACGTAATCGTGCTTGAGCAACTCGATGACGTTGATCGAAGAAACGTGCTGCACCTTTGTACTGGGAATGTTACGTGTAGATAGCACGACGTTCTCGTCACGCTGCGGTAACATCATCAGAACTTTCTTGCCCTCCTTCGAGGGAAGCTTGCTCAAGAGCGTCAACATTTCTTTTGTGCGCGGCGCTTCCAGCGAGAGCTGATCCATGACAATCAAGCTTTGGTTCGCAACCTTGTCGGACAAAGCCGAGCGAATGGCTAAGCGGCGCATCTTCTTAGGTACATCATGATGATAAGGATGGGGTCGTGGTCCCCAGACTACACCACCATGCCGGAACTGCGGTGCGCGAGTGCTACCCTGGCGTGCGCGGCCCGTCCCTTTCTGCTTGTATGGCTTCTTATTACCGCCCGAAACCTCACTGCGCGTCTTGGTTGAGGCGGTACCCTGACGGCGGTTGACCAGTTGTGCAACCACAACCTGATGCAGTACTGCCTCGTTCGGGATGATACCGAAAACCTTCTCGCTGAGTTCGAGTTCTTCTACGGCTTCTCCAGCCATGTTATATACTGTCGTCGCGGGCATTTCGCTTACCTCATCACATGTTTCTTTATCATGAGCAAGCTGCCATTGGCACCCGGTACCGACCCTTTAACGAGCAGCAGATTGCGCTCCGGGTCCGATTGGATCACTTGCAGCTTCTTGAGGGTCACACGCTC
>JAJZEJ010000578.1 GCA_021828635.1 Chloroflexota bacterium | reverse complement strand
GGAAATATCCATGCTGGTCTCCGCGCCACGATGTACGCCACCGATGCCACCGGTGGCGAAGAAGTGGATGTCGGCCATACTGGCGCACAGCATAGTACCGGCAACCGTCGTGGCACCCAGGCGTCGTGATGCCAGTGTCATCGCCAGATCACGTCGGCTGACCTTTTGCACCTGTGCCGATGGCGTGGTTGCCAGTTGCTCAATCTCCGCTGCCGCCAATCCCACTTTTATGTTACCGTTGAAGAGTGCAATCGTTGCCGGTACGGCTCCCTCACTGCGAATCGCCGCCTCCATTACTCGCGCAATCTCAACGTTGGCGGGATAGGGCAGGCCATGCGCGATGACCGTCGATTCAAGCGCCACCACGGCCTTGTTCGCTTCCAGCGCCGTTTGCACCTCCTCGCTAAGTGCCAAATAAGGTATTTTTTGTTGTGTATTTTGCATATACCCTCAAATAATTATAAGCGATGTCGATGATTGAATCATAGCAGCATGAGGCTGGCAAAGGCAAACCAGATATAGTACTTCTTACGACCTCTAGCGTAAAATTTGCGTCGTATAAAAGGGACATGCTATAGTATCACATGGGTTCTACGTGCGTGACCCCAGCATTGCGAGGTCTCAATCGCGCGAGAGATACTTGTATACTGCATGGGATACATAGGATGACATGGCCCAGACCCGATAAAATTGAAGCAGCTTCTATAACGCAGCATCACGTATTTGATGCAATGATTATAACAATAGAGATGTTTGTTGTACACAATATTTAGGCTCCGCGCCACCATTGTTCTGTTTATGGTGCAGGGCGGGGCGGATGATGATAACACATGTAGGAGAGACCGAGATGAAGATAAAGAACATTTTGACAACCGGACTGGTTCTTGGCGGCGCACTGGGCGCGATGGCTATCTATAATAAAGTTACGCAGACAATGGCGGGTGAACTTGATACAGCTTTGACCGGTGAAGAGCGCCGTTACCCCTGGAAAGACGGCGATATGTTCTATCAGGTAAAGGGCGCACGCGATGCTCGACCTCTGTTGCTGGTACACAGCTTTGGCCCTGGTGCTTCTTCCTTCGAGTGGCGCAAAAATGTCGATAGTCTGGCGGAGCAGTTCCGTGTCTATTCTATTGATCTGCTCGGCTTCGGTCTCTCAGATCGGCCCGCCATCGATTATACGGCGGAGACCTACATCGACCTGATTAGCGACTTCATTAAAGAGGTCATTGGCAAGCCCACGACTGTGGTTGCACATGGACTGAGCAGCGCATATGTCATCTCCGATGCTTTCCGTCATCCGCAGTTGTTTGAGCGCCTGATCCTGCTGACGCCGCCGCCGACCATTCTACAAGAGTCCATGCCGGGACCACTCAGCGCCGCTACACTCTTCTTGTTAAGTCTGCCTGTCATTGGCGAGTTTATCTACAACCAACTCTCTTCGCGCAAAGCCATCCGTGGCTACTATGATGTTCAGGGCTATCATAACCCTGGTCTTATCACCGACGAACTGGTCGAGTATGTCTTCACCAGCGCCCATCAATCCAATGCGCGTTATGCCCAGGCTTCTCTGCTGACCGACTACCTGACAATGGATGTGCATGAGCCGTTCGCCCGCCTCCAGATGCCGATTGTCGTTGTCTTAGGCCGCGAGGGCGTTTTGACCCCATCGGAGGCCAGCGAGGCGTTCAAGCGCGTCAATCCACGCAGCGAGGTGCGCATTCTGGATAAGAGTAGTGGTCATGCCCAGCACGAGCAGGCTACCGCATTCAACAATCTGGTCAAAGAGTTCGCGGGTACGCGCGTCTAATACTCTCTGTACCCCTTTCCCTGTACGGACCGGTTTACCGCGCCCGCGTAGCCCAGGCATTTATCACGCCCAACAGGTACGCGGACGCGGTAAATCGGTTCGTACAACGGCCTTATTCTCATATTTTATTTCGTTTGTCTCCATTCAACGTAGTGGCAGTTAGAAAATGGACAGGTAGCGTTCAATCTCCCAGGTATGCACCTGACGGCGATATTCGGTCCATTCGATGGTTTTGGCATCCATGAAGCCCTCGTAGATAGCATCACCTAGCGTCTCACGGATCAGCGAATCTTCGTGTAATGCTTCAAGAGCTTCTTCCAATGTGGCGGGCAACAGGCTAGCGCGAGGACGCAGGCGCTCGCTCTCGTCACGCAGGAACAGGTTTTCGTCCATCGGTGGTGGCAACGTCAGGCGGCGCTGAATGCCATCCAGGCCAGCACGCAGCATGACAGCGAGGGCCAGATAGGGATTGCAGCTTGGATCGCTACAGCGCAGTTCGATACGCCCGGAGATATTCATGTTATGGCTCATGCGCGGTACGCGAATCAGCGCCTGCCGATTGACACGCCCCCAATTAATGAAGACCGGAGCCTCGAAACCGGGGATGAGCCGCTTGTAGGAGTTGATTAGCGGGGCCAGTAAGGCACACATGGCACGAGCATGGGTCAGCTGACCAGCAATAAAGTAGCGGCCAATCTCGGAGAGGCCATATTCGTCGTGTGCATCGACAAAGGCATTTTCGCCACTGCTCAAACGCACAAGTTGCTGATGCATATGCAAGCCGGAGCCGTTAATGCCGTAAAGTGGTTTGGGCAGGAAGGTAGCATACAGATTGTGCTGAGCGGCAATGGCCTTTAACACGTATTTAGCCGTCATCAGGCTATCGGCAATCTTGAGCGCGTCATCACTAGCTAGATCGACCTCGTGCTGTCCGGCGGCAACCTCGTGATGACTGGCCTCAACGGAAATATGCATCTGCTGAAGGGCGCGTACCATCTGGCGACGCACGGTCGCGGCCAGGTCGGTAGAGAGGTCGAAGTAGCCACCGCTATCATGCGGCAGTGGTGTCGGCATCTTCTCGTCCTGGCGCAACAAGAAAAACTCCAGTTCGGGCGCGACGCGGAAGCCATAGCCCATGTCGTGAGCCAGTGTGAGTGTACGCTGCAATGTGGCCCGTGGATCGCCATCAAAGTCTTCCTCATCCGGTGTGCGTACAGCACAGATCACCCGTGCTACCGTATCATCCTCGACTACATGGCCGTCGTTCTGCTGTATAGCTGAAGCAGGCGAGGGACGCACATTATTGGGCAATACGGCAAATGTAGACAGATCGGGGAAGAGATACATGTCACTTTCGGCGATACGCGCAAAGCCATCGAGAGCCGAGCCATCGAACCAGCGACCATGTTCAATACAATCTGGAAACTGCTCGACCGGAATTGTGACGCATTTCGCCATGCCAACAACATCGGTAAATTCTAGATTGATGAAACGCACCTGTTCCTGCTCAATGCGCCGCATTATCTGTGTGCGCGTCTCATTTGTGTGCTGTACTATCTCTGGTTGCTCTTGTTTATCGGCCATAGCTGTGCCTCTGTTCCTCTTGCATCCTTGCTTACCACCAATGCAACAACATATTCAAAGCATGTGCATTCTTACACGGATGGGATGTTCTGTCAATACGTGCTGTAATCAAGGGCTTCATAAATCTGGGGTAAAGATGACTTGCTATTTGATAGTACTCAGAGGAATCACATGGGATCTGAGGCCAGGAACACGCATGAAATCGGTATCCGTTGTCACGACGGTTAGCTCATGCTCCAAAGCAGTCGCTGCGATTAACGTATCGACATCGCCTATCAGGCCAGACGAAGAGAGTCGCATAGCACGGCGCAACGCTGCATATCGCTCCATAATCTCATAAGTTACAGGATAGGCAGGGATGGTGTGAAGCAGTGTCCTAAGATGCACAAGACGACGGGCGTAGTCTGCAAAACCCATTGCATACTCGACTACTTCTCCATACACCAAGATACTGGTTGCCGCTTCTTGATGAGTAATCCACGGATCAACGAGAGTCACTGCGCCACGGCGGCCCAGAAACACACCAGCTAATACGTTGGCATCCAATAAGAAGCGAGTATGACCGCTTACTCGTAAGTTCATGGCAGTTGAAGAGGTGGGCTAGGTGGGTTGGCGTGGCGAATACGATCTAGCTCTGCATAAGCCTGATCCACGTTATCGTCAGCCCACACGCCGACGAGCTTGTGCCAGGCAGTGGAGCGTTCTTGTGCCTTCGCTTGGCGGCGCTCAATCCGTGCCAGAAGTTTTTCGAGTTGCTCCACAACTTCCTCCTGCTCTGACTGGGGCAGATATTGAAGTCGCTCTAACATCTCATGAAGTCGATCAATCATAAAATGCTCCTCAAAGAATTTGTTCTGCGGTTTTTTCTTCGTCCAACCAGCTTTAGGCGAGCATACAAATCTTCCTACATAGAAAGATGATCAGAACAACCTGCGAGTCGTCAAGGACTAGTATACCAGAGGTGGGGGAAAGGGACAAGTTTTGACACGCGATTTTACACTGCCATAACAATTTCCTTGTACAATTATCAATGATGAAACTCATTCGTTCGAGGAGATAAAAGTTGGCAGAACAAGCACTATTACATTTCTGGGCTATCGGCGATATGCATTTTCGAGCGTGGGAGCAGTGGTTGCCCATTCATACACCGCGCATGACACAGATGTTTGATGACTTGCATAGTATCTGGCAGCAGGAGGGATTACCGGCCTTTTGTGTTGCGCCGGGTGATCTGGTCGATAAGGGTGCGCCACAGCATTATTCGCTAGCAAAACGTGTGTTGAGTGAGCAACTAGGCACGGTACCACTCTATCCCGGCCTGGGCAATCACGAATTTCAGCCCGATGGGCCGGTGGATATACTGCATACCGGCGCGGAATTTAGCGCAGTCTGGGGTAGACCAGTGCGTTATAGTTGGACGGCGGGTGCGCATAACGAAATTATTTGTATCATGCTCGATCAGCCCAATCCCTTCTTGCCAGGAGAGCGGTGCGAGAATCCGCACGTCATTTTCCCGCCGGAGACACTGGAATTTCTGGATGAGACGCTGACACAAAACGCCGAGCGTCTTGCCATCATCTTTGCTCATTGCCCCTTGCACAATACCGTGCTGGACCGCGATCCGCAACGCAACATGGATGACGACTCGCTCGATGCCTTCTTTTTTGTGGAAAATTCAGAGGCCGTGCGACTCATCCTGGCGCACCATGCCAATGCTGTTTTCTATATCAGTGGTCATACGCATTCCGGTTGGGGTTCGCCGCAACTGCTCCTTAATGAGAGATTAGGCGATCATAGCGTGACACACCTCAACCTGATGTCACCCTGGTACACAGGACGTTTCGCCGGAGCGCGTTGGAATGCCGAACGCACACAGCTAGAGTACCGTGCAGATACGCCCGACGTGCTGGCCTCGTTCTCATTTCACATCTATCCGCATCATGCCATCATTCGTGTGCGTGACCACAAAACGCAGCATTGGCTAGAACAGTGGAGGGTAATGTTGGGTTAAAATAGCAGTATGGTCACAAATATATGAGAGGAGCTTTTCATGACCATTCTGCTAGCCATGCTACCCTTGCTCGTCGCCATTATCATGCTGGCCGCCTTGCAGCGCAGTGGGCTACAAGCCGGTCTGGCAACCATGCTTGTTGCGCTCCTGCTGGTGCTATTCGTACCAGTATTTCATCTGTCATTTGTGCAATCAGCACTGGCCGTAGGACAGGGCATTGGCAATTCATTAACGGTGCTGTATGTGCTGTTACCAGCATTGTTGCTCTATCAAGTGCAGCGCGTAACGGGCTGTATTGATATTTTAGCGCGGGGTATTGGTCGGCTCTGTCCAGAACGCGACATACAACTGCTGTTGCTTGTAATCGGTGTCGCACCTTTTGTCGAATCGGTGAGTGGTTTTGGCGTCGGCTCAGTAGTCATCATTCCGATGCTGATGGCGCTGGGCTTGGATACCCTGCAAGCCGCCGTGCTGGGCCTCTTTGGGCAGATCGCTGTACCGTGGGGTGCGCTGGCCGTTGGTACGGTGTTGGGTGCGCAATTGACCCAACTCAACGTCAGCATACTGAGCGCACACACGGCTCTGCTGAACATGCCTGTTCCCTGTCTCTTCGCACTGCTCACACTCCTGCTAGGCGGGACACGCGGGGCAGTGCGGCGTCTCTGGCCGCTCGCCCTGTTAGCTGGCCTGCTGCTGGCTCTCGGCGAGTGGTGCTTTAGCTTGTGGTTGGGTGTGGAACTGGCAGGAGCTTTTGCCAGCATTCCCATAATTATTTTGTTGATTGTGGCAGGCAGAATCGGCCACAAAGCTTCGCCGGAGCAAGTCCCAAAAGTAGCAGGGCAGACATTTCCATTAGCTCTTGTCCCTTATATTATCCTGACGCTGTTACTACTGCTCTCACGTTTTGTTGTGCCACTACAGCATTGGCTGCAAACAAATGGTGTGTTGAGCATTGCGGCGATTAACCTGCATTTTCAGTTGCTTTATAGTCCTGGCTTCTTTATTTTCCTGACCGTGCTGGCGACATTGCTACTAACCAGAGCCAATTTTGCGCAAATAAAAGAGGCGTTGCTACGCACATTAAGGCAGTTTACGCCAGGGGCGGTAGCGATTGCCAGCTTTTTAGCGGCCTCGCAAGTCATGAGCAATGGCGGTATGATCGTGGTTTTGGGGAGCGCGGCGGCGACATTGGGCTATGGCTATAGCTGGGTTGCGCCCTGGCTGGGCGCACTCGGCGGCTGGATTACGGGGTCGAATGCCGGAGGAATGGCCGTCTTCGCGCAATTGCAGCGTACCATTAGCCTCAAAGCGCATCTACCTGTGTATTGGGTAATGGCGGCGCAGAATGGAGCGGATTCGATTGCCACAATGGCCTCGCCCGCCCGCATGGTATTAGCAACAACAACAGTGGGACTGGTCGGCAAAGAGGGGCAAATCCTGCGCAAAGTTGCCCTACCTGTGCTGTGCGCGGTTGCGCTGATGATGCTCGTGCTAGTTGTGATTGTGCGTTAATCTCTGGAAATTCAGCACAGAAGCTGCTCATACAGGCCAGACGAAAAGTCCAACGGAGATACGATGCGCTGTTGTACCGCCGCTACTGCGAGTGCCGACTACGGAGAAAACGGGAGAGCAAGGATAGCAACAACATACGTGATCCAGACCTACAAGATGGATTCAGACCTACAAGATGCTGAGTCTACCCGGCATCTTGCTTATATCATCCCTTCGAGTACTTTGAGCTGATCGCGGATCATGCGCGTCTCTATGACGGTATTCAAGTCGGCATCTAACGAATTTTCGATCACCGTGTCCTCAAGTACACCAAGTTCCATAATGCGACGGCGCAGCACTCTATCCATGTCATTGTACGCCTCCCTTGAAGCTGCCAGCAGTGACGCGACTACCTTATGGTTCAGTGCCAGACACTCCACTGGAGTCACTGCCCGAACGGTGGCTGTGCGTTCGGTGTGGCCTCGCACTCCAATTTCTCCAAAGTACTGTCCCTCCTTCAGCCGTGCTACATGTATTTCCCTGCCGTTCCTCTTATTCAATCGCAAGACATCGACCTGGCCTCTGGTAATGATATAGAGCTTATCTGCCGGGTCGCTTTGACGAAAAATAATCTGATCGGCGACGAATTGAACCTTCTCGGCGTTTGCATGTGCATCCTGAAAAGCGAGAGGCTGACTCAGCACAAATCCAACAAAACCGGCCGGTTTTGGAAGTCGCGGTCCAAGCACGTCTATCCATTCAGGCGTGAGTACCGTCTGGATGCTCCTGTCGTCACGACTCAGGAGGGCCAGGTGATCAAGGGCATGGGCAAGCACATCGTCCATCTTCATTTTTTCAGGGGGATGGAGGTTGTCCCCTTGTACCTTTTGGATAGCTCCTACATACTCAAAGAGAATACGCCCGGTCTCCATCCAATGGCGTAGCCAGGGCCGTTGAGGCAGCACAACCAAGTAGGTGAGGATAACTCTCCCTGGCTGGCATTCGTAGCGCCAGGAGGTTGAGTGAACAATAGACGTATGCGGTTCAAAGACCTCGCCAAAGAATGCTGCCAGGTGCTGGAGTACAGCTTCGTTGGGATGTTTGTCTGGTTGATGTGGGACAAGCCAGGATTGCGCCTGGCTGTCTGTAGGACGACGAAGCAAGACCACCTGGTTCGACTCCAATGTCACGGGCAGAATTTCGCAGACCGCACCTGGAGTTCCGTCTGAGAGACGTTGATGGGCCAATTGCTCATAGGCGTAAGAATCGGAACTCATCGGTTTTTTTCTCCTCTTCAGCTTTTTTCTGGCAAGGGAAAGTCCTGAGAAATAGAGACTGCTCAAGACTCACACCGGCGCAGTCAAAGATATGCGGGCCGGAACGTCGTTGCCTGTCACTGCGTTCTGCTGACCATTTTCACGAGTGTTAGATCTGAGAAACAGCAGGAAGCGATGGGAATAACTCGGTTTCGATCTCGTGGGGGGGAAAGACACGGACAAAGTATTCTTGCCCCATCAGTTCCTGCAAGATCGGCAGTGGAAACGTGTCTGCTTCGACCGCATATTGCGAACGATGAGCAGCGATTGCCGCAATCTTTTGCTGCGTATAGGGGCCGACATCAAGATACGTCGTAGCTCCCATCCCGTATGACTCATCTTGTCCATTCACTCCTGCGAATCCGCTAATATGAGCCTCCTCTCCTCGTCCCAGAAATGCCGTCGGGGTACTTGGGGAGAAGATCAGGCAGGTCACGTTCTCGGCAGCTACCACGTGTGCATTGCGGGGCTTCTTATGAGCAATCCCCTCTTCGCCAAAGAAGGCTCCAGGTTCCAGTCGCGCCAGCACCTGCAGCGTTCCATCAACTTCTTCGTGAATGACATCCACTGTTCCTGACAGGATTAAGTACAGGCTGTTGGCAGCCTCGCCTTGCTCGATGATCAGGAAGTCAGCTGGGAACCAGTTGATATCAAAATGATCGTTGCTATAGCGCAACAAGGTCGCTTCCTCACAGAGAAGCAACAGCGCGTAGGCAAAATCCAGGGTTCCACGAAATCGCTTCTCAGCCTGTACGAGCCATTGTACCAACTGTTGAAGCAGCAACTGGCGTTTGGGGGGGAAATAGCTGTAATACAGTCTTGCTGGCTGATGAGGCGAGAGGCCAGCCGCAAGTTGTTCGGGAAATTGGGTTTCTTCGCCGCTCCTTAGACAGGCAGCGGTGGTTGCGGCACTAATGGCGATATGATCAGGGTGACCGTAGCCACCATCCGGCCCGAAGGTGATGACCACATCGGGACGAAAGGTACGGATACGTTCTGCCACCTGGGTGATAAGTGCTTCCTGGTCAACGTCCTTGAGCGTCCCGTCCCGATAATCCAGACAGATCGCCTGCTGAACGCCGAGTTGCTGGCAGGCCTGATGTAGTTCCTGTTCACGTACCGCCCCAAGCGTCCGGCGCGTGGCGACATGCGGGCTGCGAATTTGCCCGGCCTCCCCTCGCGTTGCAGACACGACCATCACCTCTGCCCCACTGACGATATACTTAGCAAACGTACCCCCTGCACAAAAGGACTCGTCGTCGGGATGGGCAAACACACCAAGGATACGTAACTGGTCCTGTTGTGAAGAAGAATTGTTCATAGATGGTCTCTTTTCTCTCTGCCAGTTCCTTCATAAAAAAGGCTGAATTAATACTTAACAATGCATCCGGGGAGCCAAATTGGTTTCGGTAGGAATGGTATCCAGGAAGGTTTGTGCGAATTGAGTGAAGTGGTACACATCGGCAAAGTTGGTTGCGAGGCCAAGCGAAACTCGAACAGCACCGCCACTCTGCATACCGAGGTCTGCAAGAAATTGATCCCAGGTCATGCCTTCTTCGCCCTTAAAGAGCTTCGGAAGGATTTCGTTCGACTCGCTGCGAAAGATGTTGCGGAGTTTTTCTTGAGAAATCTGGAAAGCAGCTTCGCCAGCACCGGGGTTACAGAAGCAGCCTGCACGCAGAGAGAGCGTGAAGCTACTCGCTCTTTGTTCAACCACACGCTCATCAATGATCGATCCGTTCGGGGTAAGGAAATTGAGTGCGATGGTCCCTCCGCGCATCGCAACGTTGCACGGCCCGTAGATCTGAACCAGTGGTGTTCCATTGCTGTGATGCAGAGAGAGGAGTGCGTCGAGCAGCCAGGCAGTCAAACACATGATGCGCTCGTGAATAGTCTCTATGCCAATCGTGTTGAGATGCTTCAGGCCGATTTCTACGGCTGGGAGGTTGAGGTAGTCCACGGTTCCATCCTCAAAGGCTTCTCCACCTTCGAGCATGACGTGTCCATCGCCTTGCACGGAGCTACCCCAGACGGTCCCGCCGGCAAACCAGGGACGGTGCAATTTAGTGAGGGCGGCTTTGCGTGCAAGCAGGCAACCTATTCCTGTGGGGTAGCCAAACATTTTGTAGAATGAAATAGGCACAAAATCGGGGTGCCATCTACTCAAGTCGAGGCGGTTGGTGGGGACGAAGGCAGCCCCATCGAGGAGTACATCCCATCCCCTGGCCTGCGCCTCTGCGATCCATTCGAGGGGATACTGCACCCCTGTGAAATTGGATTGGGCAGGATAGGCAAACAGATGATGGGGGCCTTCTTTGTTCATCTCTAAAAATGAGAAGAGATGGGATTCCTCGGCCCGTAGTTCTGGAGCTGTGATGGGCAGGTAGGTATATGTGGCACCTCTGGCACGGACAAATTCGCGGATGCCATTGACGGAGTTGTGGTTATCGAAGAGGAGCAGGAACTGACCACCGGGTTGAAAGGGATAGGACTCGCCGAGCAACTTGAGCGCGTTGCTGGCATTAGAGGTGAAGATAACTGCATATTCGTCGGGTGAGGCGCGAAAAAACTCGAGTACAAAAGCACGCGCATGTTCGACCAGTGCAGTCGCGGCTCGCGAGGTTGGATTGAGGGAGTGTGGGTTGCCAAAGACGTTGTTGTGCAGCAGTTCCATATGCTCACGGAGCTGGCTCTCGGCGTAAAGGCCACCACCGGTATAGTCGAGGTAGATATGCCCATGCTTGTCCAGACGACTGTATTCTGTGGCACGCAGTTCATCGAGTAAGGAGGTACTCTCATAGCTCGGGTAGTTTTGCCGGAATGCTTGTTCCACGTCGTGCAGAGATGTCGAGGTGGAGTGAGGGGAACTATTTACACTGTTTATTACTTCGCTCATGATAGTTGGGTTCCTTTCAGCGGAATAACGTCTATTATTCTCCTCTTGACTTCACTCTCTCTCGGAATGTCATCGGGAGGTGCTTGACTCCATACGCGAAATCCGCACCGGTCGCCTCCAGTGGAACACTCCGCACTCGCTGAATGTCATCGAAGCGTTCTAAGAGGAGCGTGAGTGCAATTTTGGCTTCCAGACGGGCCAATGGTGCTCCAAGACAAAAATGAATGCCCTGTCCAAAGGCAATATGCCGATTGGGGGTTCTGCGAATATCGAATCTCTCTGGATCGGGAAACTGGGTTTCATCATGGTTTGCTGAACCGATCAAGGCCAGCACCATTTGATTCGCTCGTAGGTGCGAATCTCGGAGAGTCATATCAGCTACGACTCTCCGGTACATAAATTGAACGGGAGAACGATATCGTAATACCTCTTCAATAGCTCCTGGGAGTAACTCCGGTTCAGCTCGTAATTGCTCCATGACCTCAGGATGCTCATCGAAGCAGAGCAGTGCATTCCCAATCAGATTGGTGGTTGTTTCATTTCCGGCAACTAGAAGGAGGATACAAAAGCCCAGGAATTCTCGCTGATTGAGATGCTGTCCATCAATCTGAGCGTCTAACAAGGCACTCATGAGATCATCTTTTCGCTCTCGACTGCGTTGCTGAATCATGTCGAGGAAGTAGTTACTCATTTCTGCCTGTGGATTGCCATTTCCAGATTCGCTCGCACCGACGACGGCATCAGACCAGAGCTTGAATTGTTCACGATCTTCCTGTGGAATTCCTAGCATTTCCGCTATCACGATCACAGGAAGTGGATACGCCAGATCATCAATACTATCCATGTGTCCTGTGGCAACAACCTGATCCAACAGGGTGTTAGCGATGGTCGTAATGCGTCCTGATAGCTGAGCTATACTACGAGGAGTAAATGCCTGCGTCACGAGGTTCCGTAATTGTCGATGTCGTGGAGGATCCATATTAAACATGCTTGAACTCATCGGATCGTCTCCCTGGCCTTCTGCGGGGTTTCCGCCTCCCTGGTTCCCTTCAAAGTCTAAGGAGAAACGAACACCTCCCATCTCCGAAGAGAACGATGTATACTCAGAGAGTACCCGTGCGACATCATCATAGCGGCAAACTTGCCAGAAGTGATACTGTGGGTCAAAATAGACCGGGTTGGTTTCACGCATGAATTGATAGCGAGGAAAGGGATTGAGCCTCTCATCTGTGGTTCTCTGTTGCATCTCGTCTACCTTTCTTTTCTGCTCCGTTTTTGAAAGCTTCCATGTTGTTCAAACCGTGGGACAATAGTGCCGTATCACTGAGTGACGTTTCTCAGAATACTTTTCGTTTTTCTTTCATATCTTGCAGGGACTCTCTCTTCCCTCTCTGGTCGTGCATGCTTCTGGGGAAGGCTCGCAAGAGAAGGAGAGTGCTTGCCTCAAAGCAAACGTCAGAAGGAGTGATCTGGTTTCTCTCGCTCGATGCAATTGAGAGAGAGCAAGGGCAAACCTAAGTCGCGCACCTTGAGCAAAACCGCGTGCAAGACGCTCTGGTCGGTCAGCCCACCGGAAAGCAGGCTGGTCCCATCGCTCTGATGGATGATGGTCAAGCCCTCGAACTCCTCGGACCAGTCGGCATCTATATGCCCCTGCACTCGGATGTGATAGACCGCTGTCATAACCCTCCTTCTTTCTCCGGCACTGCCGAGTTCGTGCCGCTCTCTTTCGTTCAAGTGTACAGTCACTCCGTTGCAGATGTCATCACCCAAAAAGACGATTGTGTTCCGAAGATGATGTCAAGCTCATCGTCCAAACGGACGAGAATGCGAGAAGGAGGGAGAAAGCAGGGGCATCTCCCAGGGGTGCAAAGAAAAACGAGTTGGACTTGCCTTCATCCCTGCTTCCAGCCAACTGACCACCAGAATGCCTATGATGACAACAGGTGAAACTCACGGGCACGGGCAACGGCTTGAGTGCGATTGCTCGCTCCCAGCTTGTCGTAGATGTGCCTCAGATGGGTGCGGACGGTACTCGTGCTGACCACCAGCATCTGAGCAATCCTGGTATTGGACGCACCACTTGACAGCAGGCGCAGCACCTCCACTTCCCGTTCGCTCAGCACTTCCAACCATGGGAAAGCTGCATCGCTTTTAGGGAAGTGGGGATCTTTCTTCTCACTGCCGGGGACACCCGCTGCCTCTAGCAGCCTCGTAAGATAGGGCGAGGCCCCACCTGAGGCAGCTACCTGTTGTAGCAGCTGCGTCATAGGAGGTCCTTTATCCACGAAAAGACGCACATGGCCTTCCGGTTCTGCCAACCTCAGAACCTTTTTCAAGGTCTCCAGAGCCTGCTCATCATGGCCCTGGGCTTGCTGAATGAGGGCTTCGAACACGCATGCTTCCAGGAGATGCGCCATCCTTCTGCCATCCTCGGCAACATGGCGTACCTGCTCCACTACATGCAGTGCTTCCTCCAAAGGAGAGGCACTGGGCCACTGCCTTCCCGCTCTGCTTTGGGCCAGCAACACCTCAGCCAGGGCAAGACCCTCTATCTCAGAGACAAAGCTGAGCGCACTATCGCTCTTGAGCCGCGAGCGATAGTGTTCGGCCCACTGTATGGCTGCATCCAGTTTCCCCTGTGCAAGCCAGAGGCTCACCCGGTAGGAAACAATTTTTGCTTCCATCAAGACTTTCATGTTATGCTGTTGGGCGATCTGTTCAACACGCTGCATCAGAGCCTCCGCTTCTTCCATCCTTCCCTGCGCCTGTCTCACCGATGCCAGGAGGGTGTAGCTCACCTCGAGCGGAATGGGATTCAACTCTATCTGCTCTGCAAGGGCAATTCCCGCACTGAGCAGCTGTGCGGCAGAATCCAGTTCATTCCATTCAGCTAAGATGCCACCCGCAAAGATGGAGAGCAGGCTCGCATAAGGTGATCGGCTATACGCCGGGTGGGTCTCGACGATGTGCAAGGCATGTTGATAGCTGTTGTATGCCAGACGGATGTTGCCCACGAACATGTGCATCCAGCCCAATCGGTAGAGTGCCTGTATCATTCCGTACAAATTGCCTGCCGCCTGGCTCAGATTCACTGCTTCAGTCAAGGCTTGCTGGGCCGCCTCGATCTTCCCTTGATACACGTAGGCCACCCCAAGGGTGAGGGTGAGCTTGCCACGCAGCAGGGCATGATCTCTGGGAATGTCTTCAAGTGCCTGGCGACACAGTGCAATGGCTTCTACAATCTCTCCTCGATCACAGGCCAGGTCTGCTCGCAGACTGTTGATCTCGCCAAGCATCTGTTGCACCGCTATCGTTTCCTCACCTTCAGGTACCCCTGGCAGAGAGTGTTCAGCCAGTTGCAAATACGTTTCGGTCGCTTCAAAGTCGAGGCTGGTGGCCAGCAGTGCCGCGTAGGTGAGGCACAGGCGTGGGCGGTGTTTGAGCTGCTCGGAAGGTAGTGCCTCTATCCACTGCCGCAGGGTTCCACGCTCCTGATACAACATGGTGAGCGAAACTTGCTCAATCAACCGCATCGCCTGTGAATAGGCGGGTGCAGCCAGCGCATGGCTCACGGCCTCTGCCACCAAACCCTGTCGCTCATACCAGTTGGCAGCACGCACGTGAAGTTCGGGTATCTGCTCAGGTCGGCTGCGGCGCAAGTGATGGCGCAACAGATCGCGGAACAGGTGATGATAGCGATACCAGTTACGTTCCTCGTCCAGAGGGACCACGAACAAATTGGCCCGCTCCAGGTATTCGAGCATGCTCTGGCTGTTCTGCCGGGAGGTGACAGTATCACAGAGCGAACCATTGAGTCTATCGAGAATGGAAGTTTGCAGTAAGAAGGTCTGGACGGCTTCTGGCTGCTGACCAAGCACCTCCTCGCTGAGATAGTCCAGGATGTAGCGGTGGCTACCGCTGAAGGCCCGGATGAACTGGGCCTGCTCGTGATGTCCCTTGAGGGAGAGCATAGCCAGTTGTAAGCCAGCAATCCAGCCTTCGGTGCGCTGCACCAATGTCGTTACCTCCTCTGCCGTCAGGTGCAGACCGGCCACAGAGTGGAAGAAGTCTTCTCCTTCTGAGGGGGTGAAGCGCAGATCATCCGTATGTAACTCGCTCACCTGGCCCCGGCTACGCCATCGCGCCACGGGGAGGGGTGGCTGAGAGCGACTGGACAGGAGAAGGTGCAACCGGGGAGGCAGGTGCT
Organism: Chloroflexota bacterium; assembly: GCA_021828635.1. Next base: position 614 of record JAJZEJ010000578.1, on the reverse strand, counting down.
CCAGTAGGAAGGTCAGGGTCAGGTGGATCGCAGAGGCTTCGATGACGTGATAGTCGTCCAGCACCAGCACGACCTCATCTGTTCCAGTTGCCAGGCGATTGATCACGCTCGTTAAGATCACCTCGATGGAAGGAGGCGCGGGCGAGAGTAGCCAGAGCAGAGCCTCCTCCCCAATGTGGGGAGCCAGCCGCTGGAAGGCAGTCAGGACATAGTGCCAGAACCGGATTGGGTCGTTGTCACCGGCATCGAGGGAGACCCAGGCGATAGACATGCTCTGCTCACCCTGCCTGCGTTGCTGCACACTCCATTCTGCCAGCAGACTCGTCTTGCCGAAGCCAGGTGGCGCACAAATAAGCGTCAGCTTCTTGTGCATCCCCTCGTTGAGGGAGTGCAATAAGTGGGGCCGGGCCACCAGGACAGAGCTGGTGAGCGGAATGAAGAGTTTGGTGGTGACCAGTTCGGTCTGCTCTGCACCTTCCCCTGAATAGCCTGGCACCAGCGAGATATCGGCCATGGATACACCTCTCCCTTCGAATGTATGAACGATGCTTCAACACACTCTTCTGTCGCTCTAATTCCCCTGCGACCAGGAGTGTCATATCCTTGAGCGTGCA
>JAJZEJ010000146.1:455-3974 GCA_021828635.1 Chloroflexota bacterium | reverse complement strand
TGATATGCATGGTATGACGACGGCTGGTGCTACTGCGGTTGGCGAGCCGAATTGCGCCTATCCTCCTGCCGGTGTCAGCCATGCTCTTATTCAGGCGGGCGATAGCTTCCTCAAGTCAACCGTCTCGGAGATCATGAATTCTAGTGCGTGGTCGCAGCGTTCCGCCATCGTCGTCACGTGGGACGAGGACGACTACTCATCTTATAACGGTTGCTGCCACAGCCCGACCGGTATGTACGGTGTCACCCTGGGTGGTTCCGATGCGCCATTCATCACCATTACCTCAAAGGATAACGAGCATGTGGTTGATTTCACCACACCTTACAATCACTATAGCCTGTTGGCGACGATTGAGAAGCTGTGGGGTCTGGGCTGCTTGGAGAACTCCTGTGGCTTCAGCCATGATCAGCTGATGACAAAGTTCTTCGCGTAGTGCGAACCTATTGGCATGTATTGCATATGTTGTCATGATGCAAGTGATGCGCATGGCACCCCTCGTGGGTGCCATGCCGTTTATTCATCCTGAATGCCGTTTATTTAAGCCGAATAAATGCTATCTACGCTTTGCAACACTTCGGCTACCGTGGCGTAAATATCCTTGATGGTAAAGATCAGATTTGCTATCAACAGTCATAAACCGTACAATGAACAGGGGGTACGTTCGATTGTACCGCATGGATTGCTGTGTATTTGTTTGCTGTCGTCGTTGCGATAGCAAATTGGAAAAGGATTACGCCTATGTCACAATCAACTGTGCATGGAAATACTACCGGAACAGCTACACCTCAGTCTTCTCCTGAAACGCAGGCGGATTTTGCTGAACATCGCTTTCGGCGTATTAGTATCTGGGTTATTCTCTATCTACTCCTCCAGGCGGAATTGGGTCTGGGCTGGGATAGACGTTGGCATGACTATCTTGGGCGTGATCAGTTCTGGATTCCTCCTCATATGCTGATCTACTCAGGCGTTGGCGTGGCGGGTGTGCTGGCACTACTGGTGGTGTTAGCTGAGACAGTGCGTTATCGACGGCACGTTGCTGGCGTCAATGATAGCACGACAGTCAGCGTCCTGGGCTATTTTCATGCCCCCCTCGGTTTTATTCTCCTCGGTTTTGGCGCACTGACTGATTTGATTGCTGCCCCCTTCGACAATTATTGGCATGAACTGTACGGTATTGATGTCACGCTGTGGGCTCCATTCCATCTGATGGGTACCTTTGGTGGTTTGATGGCTGGTATTGGCATCATTTATGCTCTTGCTTCGGAAATCACCTATGATCGGCATTCAACCCGTCCCGTGCGCCGTTTCCTGGGACTGAGTGCGATGGAGTGGACATGTCTGCTCATCTTTGCGGCCTTAGTGGAACTATCTTTACCGGCTCTCACCGCTTTTGCCTCTGTTCCACTTGGTTCTCTGCAACTGATTACCTATCCACTCATACTAGCTGTAGCGGGTGGCATGTTTCTGGTCAGTGCCGTGCAGATCACACGTAAACCCGGTGCGGCTACACTCACTGCACTTATCATCTTTCTGCTGTGTCTCTTTACGCAGAGCTTTGTGATTACCGGTCTGTGGTGGGCTGCCGATAATCTCGGCCTGATTTTTCGCCCTACTGCGGGTGCGCCCGTTCTCAATGTAGCTATTATTCTCACGCCTTTGTTGTTTGTAATCGCTGGCTTATTGATCGATGCAATGGCCTACTGGCAGTGTCAACACGACAAACGGCGCTTTGAGCGCGATGGCTTACATGCTAGCTGGCTAGCTGGTCTATGTATCGCCATTCCCGCATTGTTAGTACCATCGACCATCGTTGCCGCACTGATACGCTTTGTGCCAATGTTGCCTTTGCCTACCGATGTAGCGACTGTGCTAACACCAGATGGCATGAGTTTGCTGATTACGTTGCCGTTCGTGCTTCTACTAGGTTTGGGTAGTGCATGGCTGGGAGCAGTTTTTGGCGACATCTGGTACTGGCATGAACGGTAAAATTTCATTACCACTCATTTACCATTCATGCTTCCGTTTGTATACGCAGAACATTGCTTAATTTTACGCCTAGCAAGCCGAGGCAGACCATGCCCATGAAGCACATCAACAGACCTGACCAGGGATGGAAGAAGATTGCCATCGCAATGACGCTTTGCGATGGAATCCGTAGCAGCCCTGTGAAGATCAGCAGTGCCACAACCTCGTTACTGCCAACCTGCCCCGGCGGATTCGGTAGGATGTAGAACAGGTTGAATAGCATATAGCCAAAGATGGCGTGTGTGAGAGGGATATGATAGCCGATAGTCCAGAAACCGAACATGTTGTAGAGGCCGTCAAACACAACGCCGATAGCCGTTAAGAGCAGGGCCGGAAGAAAAATTTTGGGATTTCTCGCGCTCAATAGCAGCGCATCGATAAAGTTGATGGCAAAGACCTCGATCTTGCCGCCAAATTTGGCGGGTAGTAGCCCTGTAATCTTGCGCAACAGCGTAATCGCCAGGTTGTATTTCCATACGGCCAGCGCCAGAAAGCCGAGAAATGCGCATAATCCTCCGCCTGCCAGTCCTAAGACTAACCAGAACTTGATGTCTACGTGCAAGCCCATTAATGGTAACATGACGATGATAAAGCAGGCAGGCAGCAGGTCCATCGCCTTATCCATCGTGATGGTTGGCAATGACTGGCTTATCGGTATGTTCTCGGTGCGTTTCAAAATAAAGCTTTTTGCCAGTTCGCCGATGCGCAGTGGCAACAGAAAATTGAGAAAGACGCCGACCAGAAATAGTTCAATGACCTTGACGGGGCTGAGGCGCTTGACCGGATTCAGGAACAAGCGCCAACGCAACGCACGAAATGAGAAGGCCATGACGAAACTGATACTTGCCAGTAGTGCCATCAGTTGGCCTCGTGTTGTGGTCAGGCGACTATAGATAATGTGTAGTGTAGCAGGTAAGTTGACGAAATAGAGTCCCACGATCAGCAGAGCAATACCAATGACTAGCCCACCGACTATCTTGAATAGTGGTGTATTGATGATACTCAATATACCACGCTGTTGTATGGGTGGTGTTAGTGATATTGCTTGTATAGGCTGCATGGGCTGCGTTTGTAGTTGCGATGGATAAACTTCTATAATTGTTGGCGGAGTATCAAGCTGTTCATTTGGTATCCGTACCAATTTGATGCGAGCCAGAGTCGTTGGTGTTGTATGCGTGAATGGTTCTTGTGCATCGTGCAGAGACATGGAAACTCCCCTATATAGTATGTACTGCTTGTGTGTGCATAATGTATGAGCAATATGGAGTCAGAGTGTGAGAAGACAGTTGGTTTTTAGGCAATTAGCTCTACATCATGCCCTTTACTCTAATGGATGAGTAATAATTCTTCCTCTCTAGTAGGGACTTTACACTCTCAACATGAAAAAGAGATGAAAGTAGGACAATTTGTATCATTGTATAGGTAAATAGTAATCTCTGACTTACTCCTTATTACTGGTGACCATAGAGATGGGTAGCCTGCTTGTGAGGTAAA
>JAJZEJ010000146.1:0-445 GCA_021828635.1 Chloroflexota bacterium | reverse complement strand
CGAATGAGGAGGAGCGCATTTCTTGTGATAAATGCGCTCCTCCTCATTCGTTCAATATCAAACATCACACCTTCTTGAAGAAATCAGCATTGATTTTGATGTACTGTTTCCACTCTTTGGGAACAGCCCCCTTATTCGTTGCCTTACTGTACTGATGCCTAAACTATTATCTTCGTCAGAAGTATCACAGCTTCGGTAGACGCGACGACACTGTGAGGTACATTTGGTTCAAGCTGTAAAACCGCGCCCGCTTCTAACTGAAAACTCTGCCCTTCTGCGGTAAAGACTACGTGACCCCGAATTACCTGTACTGTTAGCTGGTCCGTTGTATGATGTTCTCTGAGTTGCTGACCTGCCTTGAACGAGAGTAGCAATAGGCGTGCAACGCGATGCTCTGATACAACCTGAATAGATGGCCCTTCATCACGGAAGGAGGCCAGAGTTT
>JAJZEJ010000159.1 GCA_021828635.1 Chloroflexota bacterium | reverse complement strand
TCTGGCGCAACCGCGAAGGTGCGAATCTGCTACGCGGCGCGGCCAGTTCGCTTGTCATTCGCGCCCAGCCCAATGGACAACTGCGTCGTTCTGGCCATGCCATTTCCATTCTTGAAATCGATGAAGCCGTCGTGCCACAGATTGCTCGGCTGGTTGCGCCACGTGTCGTCGTCTTTACTAACCTGTTCCGAGATCAGCTTGATCGCTATGGTGAAGTCGATAGCGTGCTGGCCCACTGGAAACAGGCTATCGCCGCACTGCCAGCAACGACCACGCTCGTCCTCAACGCCGATGACCCCGCTACAGCCGCACTCGGCGCTGATTATAGCGGTCCCGTTATCTACTACGGCATTGATGATCTCTCACTCGACCTCGCTATCCAGCAGAATGAGCCAGGTCAGCATCAAGTTATGGATACACGCGCCTGCCCAGCCTGTGGTACACCTTATGAATATGAAATGCGATTCTACAGTCACATGGGGCATTACTACTGTCCACATTGCGGCCAGCGACGCCCCCAACCGCAAATACGTGCAACGCAGATACAAGCTCTAGGTTTTGATCGCTTGCATCTAACTATCAGCACACCAACACTACAAAAAGAACTCATTGTGCCACTACCAGGCTTCTACAATATTTACAATGCGCTGGCTGCTGTAGCCGCAGCACAGGCGCTTTCCATCGGCTGGGACCCCATCGTCTCTGGCATCGAACAATTCAAACCGGCCTTTGGGCGCGGCGAGCGCATTCAGGTCGAGGGACGGACTATTCGCCTGTTGCTGGCAAAGAATCCTACCGGCTTCAATGAAGTGTTGCGCACACTCTTTCAAGAACAGAAACCACGCCACATCTTTTTCATCCTCAACGACCATGCCGCCGACGGGCGCGATATTTCGTGGATCTGGGATGTGGACTTTGAACGCGCTGCCGGTCTGATGCAAACTATCGTGGTGAGTGGCACACGCGCCCTCGATCTCTCCTTACGCCTTAAATATGCCGGTGTAGCCGCAGATCATGTCACACTTGTGCCAACGGCTCCCCTCCGTGCATTGCGGCAACATAAAGAGACACATAAACGTAAAACACATATGAGTGTCTCAACAAGAGAGCAAACAATGACGATTGAAGCATTAACAGACAACCACGAGGTGGACAATGAGCGCGGGTACGGCCTGAAAAATGCCTTACATACTGCTCTTCAGCACACACCAATCGGTGAAACGCTCTTTATAGTTCCGACGTATACAGGCTTGTTAGAAGTGCATCGTGAACTAGAGCAACGCGGCCTGGCTCCCCGCTACTGGGAAGGAACAGATGCATGACATATCAACTCACGCAACCTTTAACACTGACACTTGGGCATCTCTATCCCGATCAACTAAACCTCTACGGTGATCGTGGAAATATTCTGACATTGCGCTGGCGTTGCCAGCAACGTGGTATTACACTACGTGTGGTCGGCCTGGGTATTGGCGACGCATTGGCTCCCGACGAATACGATATATTGTTTATTGGCGGTGGACAAGATAGGGAACAAGCTCCGGTGGCACAGGATTTATATGAAATGAAGGGCATTGGCCTCTGGGCTGCCATCGAGGATGACATGCCTGTGCTGGCCGTTTGTGGCGGCTATCAACTCCTCGCCCACTATTATCGGCCCGCCGACGGACCCGATATCCGTGGCCTGGGCGTCTTCGATGCCTGGACCATTCACAAAGGAGCGCGTTCCCCGCGCTGTATTGGTGACATTGCACTTAGTTGGAACGGCAATACACTTGTAGGCTTTGAAAATCATGGTGGACGTACCTATCTCGGTACAGCCAAACCTCTGGGGCGTGTTCTCAAAGGATACGGCAATAATACAGAAGACCATACCGAGGGTGCTATCTATCGCAATGCTTATGGTACCTATCTGCATGGCTCTTTGCTACCCAAGAACCCCCATTTTGCCGATCATCTTATTCGTTTAGCATTACAACGTAAATATGGAATAGAATATCTGTCATCTGCAACGAATGAAAAAGGCAAGTTAAACGGCTCGTCTCATACCAGCGCGGCAACTAACGGCAGTGCGCCTGCTCTCTCTATGCTCGACGAGACCACTACCCTGCTCACGCCGCTAGATGATACACTGGAATGGGAGGCCCACGCTTCTATTCTAGAACGCTTAGGATTACATTCGGAGGCGGCAACGGTGCTACAAACCCGAAGACTTTTATGAAGTCTTCACATTCGAGGAACTAGCCATGAATTTTGATCGGTCGGCTCGCTGCTCTTTCTGCGGTCGCTACTCTTCAGAGGTTCGGCGCATGGTTGCTGGCCCTGGAGTGGCATATATCTGTGATGAATGTCTACAATTGTGCAATGATATTCTCACCGACTCAACTCCATTTTCTGAAAAGGCGCTAGAGCTTGCCTCTCGTCCACCCGTCGTCGTTTCCGCACCTCAACAGTCAGAACTACGCTTGGGACTAACAGGAACTCCAGAGGTATCACGAGAGCCACAGCGCACCGTGGTGGTTGAATTGGAACAGAAACAAAACGGCATGACTATGCTCTTGCACCAGCTCCAGTTCTACCAGACGCACTTTGAACTGCATTTTCTTTGGATTCGTCCGCCGCTCACCGCCGGTTTCGCTTTTGTCCCACGCCTTATCTTTTTCCTCACGGATAATACGGGTGGGCAATGGGCAGGAGATCGCGGTGGACGCCTGCTAGCCCGTCCAGAGCTGGCCCATGATCCCAATCATGCCGTCTATCAGGGTAACGCACGCTTCCAGCCTCTTCCCTCATCAGAAGCTCATATCCTGACGGTGCGTGCAGCGGACCCATTGGGTCAGTTTGAGGATAGCGCACCGCACCCCTGGCATTTTGAGATTACCATTTAACAAGAGTGTTTGCGCTGTCGTGGTCGGACAAGTGCCACCACGACATTTTTCTGCTCTTCCCACCCTGCCCTTCCCGCTTTTTCCTCATCAGCCATTGTATGCTGACCTCATCAAACCATAAAGCATGACATAGAATATTTCTCACAACAACGCATACAGGTAACCTCGTCTTCAATGAACAATGTGTTATACAATGTCAAACATTTTCGCCTTAAATGTTGAGACTTATGAACATTTTTTAACATTTGTGGGGGGTATGTTCACACAAAATTCATCAATTCATGGTATCCTAATGGCAGGGTTTACATGTATTCTCCTTTCGGTTACATAACAGACCACCGGCTCTTTATTGCATAGAAAATTTGCGGGTGTCGTTGCGTTATGCATCTACTAAAGGAGACCGAGGTAGCAGGTTGTCTTGCCCTGCTAGTTCTCCCTTTTAGGGGTAAGCTTTCTTCTTCCGCCAAACAGAGCGGGGAAAAGTTGTGGAGATTGTATGACAGAATTACCAAGTGATCAGCATATCACCTACCAATTGCAATATCGAAAATGTGGCAAGTTATCATGCAGCACTTGCCGCAACAGCCAGGGACATGGACCCTACTGGTATGCCTACTGGCGTGAAGGCTCACGTTTGCGCTCAGGCTATATTGGCAAAGTGCTTCCTCCGCTTCCTAGCACACCGATTGTTCCTTCAACAACGGAGGATAAAAAAACACCTGAAAATCTTGTTATCGATACTTTAGTAGCTAGTGCTGTCTCTGCCTGATCCTTTTGCTTATTTTCTTGTTTCGCTGCATATTAGCCATTGAAAGATGTGATAAGATACTAAGATAGTCTTATCACATCTTATTTTACTATGGATGGGAGCAGCGACATGAAATGTCCATTTTGTGGAGGGACCGAATCACGTGTCAAAGATTCGCGCGACATCGGCGATGCTATTCATCGCAGACGAGAGTGTGAGCAGTGTAAAGGCCGCTTCAGTACCTACGAGCGCGTCGAGAAATTTCATCTGATGGTGATCAAACGCGACCAGCGACGCGAAGCATTCGACCGACAGAAGCTCTCTATGGGATTGCGCAAAGCCTGCGAGAAACGTCCTTTGC
>JAJZEJ010000810.1 GCA_021828635.1 Chloroflexota bacterium | reverse complement strand
ACCCTTTATAATCAGGCAGTTTAGCTGGTGGCAGACCATAGCGCACCTCAACGGCTGCGACATCATATTCGGTAACTTCGGAGATGCCTTTTTTCGCCACTTTGACCAGCACATTCTCGTTGACCAGTTGCAGTGTATCCATATCACCGGTATAGATGATCGTATCTACACCCTGTTCTCTAGCCTGCACCGAGAGCGTGCCGATAACATCGTCGGCCTCATAACCATCTTTCTCGTAGATAGGAATACCGAAGGCTTGCACGACCTCACGGATACGCCCAAACTGTGGGCGCATGTTATCAGGTAGGGTAGGCCGATGAGCTTTATAAGGTATATATTGCTGATGGCGAAAGGTCGGCGAGGGCCGATCAAAGGTCATGGCAATATAGTCGGGCTTCTCTTCTAACAGCGCCTTCATCAGCATGGAAGTGAAGCCAAAGGTAGCGTTGACCGGCTCACCCATGCTGGTCGAAAGGTCTTCTGGTACTGCATGAAAGGCACGATGGATCATAGCATGTCCATCAACCACTATAAGTTTTTTACGTTTCATCGCTTGCCTACCATCTCTCTCCCCAAATGTATCAACATACGTGCGTGATTGTGCTTGTAACTATTCTTGCGCTCAGGCCAAAATATGGTAATGTTGCCGTCATATGACACCTTTGCGAACTCATTCTATCTCTCTCACTTTCACGCTTTCTTCTGTATTTTACTGTGTTCGTGCCGATATGTATAGTAGAGCGGTAGACCGACAGAGAATGTGCTTGCGAGTGCAGGAACATACCCCGAACGGGAACACGGAATCGAAGGACAGCCGATGCTGGTCTGACACATAGCACGTTGCTGGAAGAAGACACGCGAAAGAGTACACAAATGGCACGCCAAATATGTGTACATAGATGTAACATCTCTGTTACTGGCAAAAAGGAGGATTTATGGCTCGTAAGAGCAGCACACTTTCAACCGATGAGCAACTGTATCATAATCAGGCAGGAGGAATAACAATGGCAGAAGAGAAAAGCAGTGATGAACTGTTGACGGTACGTGAGGTTGCAAAACGCCTGCGTGTCGATGACACGACGGTGCGTCGCTGGATTAAAAGCGGCGCGTTGGAGGCCATCACACTGCCCCATCGTGGCAGGCGGCAGGCGTATCGCGTCAAAAGTTCGACGATGAACACGCTGCTGAACAATCCGACAGCATTGGAGTCATAAGGGTAGCAAGAAGCAGGAGCATGACACCCACAAGGGGTGTCACTACATATAGCATGCTATTCAGCATGAAATATATGTAGTGGCACCCCTCGTGGGTGCCATGCTATGCTCTATTACCCATTATAACATTAAAAAATAGCTTGCGTCGCAACGATGTTTCCTAAGCGATCATACAATTCGACCTGTACAGGTTTTGACATCTTCTGGCCAGCAACAAATAAAACCAAGTCATCCTGAACAGAGTCCTCAACAGCTACTCCCGATTTTAATATCAAGCGAACTCGTGCCACATCGAAACCATTCTGAAAAATAGGCCCACCAGCCCAGAAACCGTCTTTATTTCGGATGAACGTTAAATTTACTCCAGGAACCGCTTTTTCATGCACAATTCCTTTGTCACTCTCTTCAAGAAAGGTTGCTCTCCCCAGTATTATTTTAGATTCATGAATCCTTCTTTCTGCTATCCCCACACATGACCAATACTTCTGCGCATCTTGTAGCACTCCACAAAGCCAATATTTCTGTTGCCCCTTACTACTCTCAGTTAGAACAAAATGAACCTGACGATCTGGTAGATTGCGATTTTGGAGAAAATGTATCTTTATCTGATCTACATCATTATTTTCATTCTGATGTACTCTATCCGATTGCTCATGAGCTGGAGAAGTTGGCGTGTCGAAGAAAGAACTCCCCAGAGAAACGTGCATAGTTCGTATCTCTTCAAGGATAACCTGTTGTGGGTCATTAGTAACCATTTTATTACTCCTCTCTAGGGATACTAACCTATATAAACTAATTTGGTTTCTCCTAAGCTTAGCTAGGAAAAATCTAGCACTGAAAAGAAATATACCTTATTTCACTGTTTTTAGCAAGGCACAAATACTAAGTACATTCAACTAACTTTTTTGGCATCGTCTGTGCTTGGCAAGCGAGCTTCATCCCGTATTTGTTGCTTGAATGTACTTAGTAGTCAGTCCAGTTTGTTTTTTGCCAACATGTGTTTCGTCGGAGATACTGTCAGGCCACACAATGTATACAGGTTTCCCGAAATTCAAACTGGCCTAACCTAGTATCTTCCAAAGAAAAACTACTCACCCGAATGTAGCTTCTCGAATTGTATGAGTATGTTGAGATATTCATACAATTCGAGAAAACAGCACTTTTATGGGCATGGAGGAGCATAAGTTCCATCGTTTTGTACATCAATAAGTCCACTGCCAGCCTTATTAGATGTCGCTTGGTAGAGGATGTTGTGGTAGGTAAAGTTACCACTAGCGGTCACAGTGGCATCCACTGTAAAATTCGGATAGTCGATGGGAACGCCATTATCACAGATAACACATCCTACTCCCCACTGTGGATCCTCATCAAGGACATAGTTTACAATAAGTCTAAAGTTCCAGGATGTGTAACCATTACCCGCGCTAACTCCTCCGCAATTGTTGGCTAGATACATCGACATGGTACCAGTTGTCGTTGCGAGACAGTTATTTTCAACCTCCGCAAATGTATGCACATCATTGGGAGAAGTAGAATAATCAGTAGTATCGGTTGCGAGACATTGGTCTTGGACGATGTTTGGCGAAGTATTGCCTAGATGATATGATGCCGTTCCATGTGACAGCAGCACAACCCGTCCTACTGCCACTATCTTGCTTTGAGATGAAGGTCTAGCTGCTGTCTTAGCAAATGACACTGCGGGGAATGCACCGATTGCTAAAATTACACCAATAACCATGCAGCATTTCAGGATGAATGAAACAACTACCCAAGTACGTATCGGATTTGACTTGAACATACCAAGTTCTCCTTCTTTGTTGAACTTCTCGCATGTCGAACTAGAGATACATAGGTAATTCACTTTCGTCGCTAGCAAATAAGAGATAAACTCACTTTCTTCTCATTCGCTAGCAACAACTTACAGAAATATTTATACCCGACAAAAGCTCTCAACACCATACATTTTCGATGTATATTTTCCTGCCAAAACGGTGTATTTTTGATGTAGCCAAAACCAAAAAAGATGTACACTTCCCTACTACTGAGGTGTACATCTTTGATGTAGATTGACCTGGAAGCGGCTCCTTTACTTGTGCCTCCTGATCCTCTCTCGTATGTCCGCCGCATGCCGTTTGACGGTTTCCACTGAGATAGTCAGTCGGTTTGCTATCTCAGAGTACGAGCGTCCCTGGTTCAGTAGCACTACGATCTCCTGTTGTCTCGGTGTCAGGAACTCCATCTGCATAGGTGACAGACTATCGCTACGCTCCGAGAGCAAATCTATGAGCCAGTCGAAAAAAGCAGCATCAACCCAGAAACGTCCCACTTGAAGATGCAGTACAAAACGTAGCAACTCTTCGGAAGGATTCTCATTGAGATAGGCGCGTGCGTGGCGAGCATGGACAGTAAGCAGTATCTCTTTGTTCGGTTGAGATGCCAATACGATACTCATGCATTCTGGAACGTGAGCGAGTTCAAGCAAAAACGCTTGATTGACAACAACGAAATCGTATGAACGAGCAGCAAGAGCAGTCTCGAAAGAGGTCGCCGTGGTAGCTTCTTCAAAAAAGGCGTTACCAAGTTCTTTAGAAAAGAAGCCTCGTAACCCTTGACGAAAGACGAAGCGAGGATCAGCGAGTAAAATATGATGCGTACCAATCGCAGGACTGTTCACCAATTGTTGAGTTTCCATTGACTTGCTCTGCACGGAAGTTCCCCTCTCTTTGGCAAAAAGATATCGGTAATACCATAGATGGCTTTCCGGCGTGTGATGGCTTTCCGGC
>JAJZEJ010000153.1 GCA_021828635.1 Chloroflexota bacterium | reverse complement strand
CGATCTAGCGCCTCCCACTTCCAGGTCGATCATCACATAACCGTGATGGTTCGATGCACAAGCTTGCTTATGACAAATATGCTACTGTTGGTTGGCCTTATCACTCTCCAGTTGTTCAAGTGTATCGTTGTCTTCATCCTATGGGCTTTTAGCTCAGGTGGTTAGAGCGCAGTCCTGATAAGACTGAGGTCCCTGGTTCGAGTCCAGGAAGGCCCACCCCTCTGCCGTGTCTCATAAAAAGAGGACTGAGGAGAACAAGGGGACGTAGCTTAGTTGGAAGAGCGCCGCCTTTGCACGGCGGAGGTCAGGGGTTCGAATCCCCTCGTCTCCACCTGAGAGACCCAAAAATCTCTGCCCGTTTGTACATGCAGGTGGAGAGGTGATTATAGCGAAAGGGAAACACCCGTTCCCATCCCGAACACGAAAGTTAAGCCTTTCAGCCCCGACGATACTTGGGGGGTAGCCCCCTGGGAAAATAGGACATCGCCTCCCCACCCGCCTGTATAGGCGGGTTTTTTATTTTCAGTTAACGCAATTTCTCATAGGCCAGGCGCAAACCTTCGAGCGGTAAATACTGGTTGATGTGTTGTATCTCCGGTAGTAAGGGCGACATTAGTTGGGCCAGCCCTCCGTGGGCAATGATCTTTACGTCGCTCTCATTGCGTACATCGGGTATCTCGGCACGCAGGCGGCGAATTAAACCCTGTACCAGCCCGACATGACCGTAGATAATGCCAGATTGCATATTCTCTATCGTGTTCTTGCCCAATGCTGAACGCGGCGGCGTCATGTCCACACGGTAGAGACGCGAGGCGGCGCTGCTCAGTGCCTCGGCTGAGATTACCAGGCCAGGGGCGATAGCTCCACCAAGAAAGTTACCATGAGCGTCGATGACATCGAAGGTGGTGGCTGTGCTGAAGGCAATGATAATGGCTGGACCACCATAAAAATGATACGCTGCCAATGACGTGACAATGCGGTCTGCACCAAGCTCCCACGGATTGTCGATCAGTAACCGGACGCCCAGGTCAAGCGAATACTCGATAGTTAGTGCCTCTTTGCCACAATAGCGAATCGCCAGGTCTTGAAAGACAGGTGTGAGCGGAGGAACGACACTTGACATAATGATGTCGTCAATATCGGCTAGTGTATGCCCGGCGTGACGTAGTAGATCGACCAGCACCATAGCATATTCATCGGTTGTGCGTTGTCGGGCGGTTGAAACAACCCAATGGTGCTTCATCGCGTCATTATTATATAAGCCAAACTTAATGTTGGTGTTGCTAATATCCATTGCGAGTAGCATAGCTCTCTGGTCTCCTCTGTGCAATGTGATTCCTACTTGCGTATAAGTGGCTGGGCGGCTGAGGCATACTCCTCAAGAGAGGCGGCGATAGCGTATGGATCTCCGTATGCCGTATCTTTCACGACACTAACTTCTATATTACTGCGCGTATCGAGAAAAGCTAACGAGGTGGGTGCGCGTCGGCGCTTACGTCGCCAACGTTGACCGGTAGGGATGAGGCCGCGCCCAAGTAGGAAACCGGCCATATTTTCACTGGTACTTGGCATGTCGTGTACCGAACTGTCGCGCTCAGCCGTGCGGTCTGGTGGGGGTACGCCGCGTACTGTGATGTGACGCACGTGGGCAAGCGGCACATGCGTCGTTTTCTTACCCTCCTGCTTCACAAAATCTTCTGGTGTGATGATGATGATATGACTCTCGGCATTACGTAGACGTAACAGATCGCTGACGAGCGAATACAGACTGCCAAGGCTGATAAAAAGCAGGATACCCAGGATGAAGGTGCTGACGATAGCTCCCAGGATGCCACTCTCGTAATTGGTTGGCACAACAATGGGAAAAACAAGCAGGAAAAGTCCTAACCCTAGCAGGATGCCAAATGCCCAGCCCACGATACCGGTAGCCACTTTTCCTTTCAAAAGGGGATAAACCATCCAGTTATAAGGAGCTTCCTGACTGGATTTCACTTTTGCGAGAATTGCTTCTGCTTCCATTTTTTTATTCTCTGCTTCCGCGTATAGCACCAAACGCTGTGACCTTCAGGTATATGTTGGAAATATTGTAGCACAATCTCAGGCAATCCCCAAGACTTTGGGGTATAATGAGATATTGATTTTCTGTTCTAGCGGTAGAGGATGTCATGGCAGAATCGCAGCAACAACAGGCGGAGCGTGCCGCGCAATTAGTGTTGCAATTATATAAGGACGATCATCCTGAGTGGCAAGATGATCGAGCGCCGGTCGAAGCACTGGTGACATGGCTAGAGTTACATATCGCTACCTTCATGCCAGGTGACTATGCCTCCGGTACCTACGGTTTTATTGACCCCGACCAGGACGAACACTTGATCTGGCTCTGTAAAGACCTACCAGAGACACTGCATCGCTTTACGCTAGCGCATGAGATGGGCCATGCTATTTTGCACTGTCGTGGTAATGAACTCATCGAGGTTATTCAAGCTGAGTTGAAGCTGACACTTGCTGATGAGGCAGAGACACAGCATTGGCAGCGCAGCCTGATGCCGACACGCGACGATCCCTGCTCCATACGTGATATTCAGGATGATATGGTTGCCTATGCGGAGCAAGCCTATGTGCAGGAATGGCTTGGCAGCAACCATGCATATGATCCGCGTAGCCAGCATGAATTAGCAGCCAATGCCTTTGCGGCAGAACTGCTCATGCCACGTGAGCGCCTCCAGACACTCTATCTTCAGGGGCTGATACCCCCTCAGCAACTGGCCGACCATTTTGCCGTCTCACGCTCCGCCCTACTCAACCGCTTAGCCGAACTATTCCCACCCTCTGTAGGGACCGATGTATCGCATCCGCAGGCCGACACATCGCGTCCACAAGCCGATGCATCGCGTCCGCTCTACGACGAATTTCAACTCAAGGCTATTGAGGCTTCCACGCCCGCGTTAATTACGGCTGGCCCCGGTAGCGGCAAAACCAGTACGCTCATTGGGCGGGTCGCGTATCTGGTGCGGACGTTGCATGTGCCGCCGACGAACATCCTGGCTCTGACCTTCTCACGCAAGGCCGCACAGGAGATGGAGGAACGGCTACAAGGTATGCTGATCGATATGGCACTACCCACTGTCAGCACGTTCCATGCTTTCTGCGCCGACCTGTTGCGTCAGTATGGCGATCTGGTGGGGCTACGCGCTGATTTCACGCTGGTGGACGAGGCGGAAGGCTATTTCACGTTGCTGCAACTCTCCTCACGGATACCCCTGCGTCATTATCAGCATCTCACCACGCCGACACTCTATTTTACTGAAATGCTCAAGGCCATCTCGCGGGCGAAGGACGAACTGGTTTCGCCGGAGACCTATGCACAGTTTGCGCGTGTGATGCTGTTGAAGGCGCAGGCGTTACCACAGGACGAGACGCGCGTGGAACAGCTAGAAAGAGCTGAGCGTGCGCTAGAGATTGCCGAA
The DNA here is from genome assembly GCA_021828635.1 of Chloroflexota bacterium. The sequence continues at coordinate 533 of JAJZEJ010000153.1, read as the reverse complement.
GTCTACCGGCTCTATGAAGAGGCGCTGGAGCAGCGTGGCGATACCGACTTCGGCGGCCTGCTTGTGCTAGCTGTGCGTCTACTCAATGACCATCCTGATATATTGCGAGAACAGCAAGAAGCGTACCAGCATATTCTGGTGGATGAGTTTCAGGATATGAACCGCGCCAGTGGTGTGTTGCTGCGCATTCTGGCCGGTGAGGCGCGACGTGCGTGGGTCGTCGGCGACGCGAATCAGGCTATCTATGGTTTTAGAGGTGCCTCACCAGCCAATATCAGTCAGTTTAACGAGGATTTCCCTGGCGCGACGGTCCTGCCTCTGAGCCGTAACTATCGCTCGCGTCCCGACCTGGTCCATCTGGCCGAGTCCTTCCGGTGCCGGCAGCTTGAGCTTGGCGAGGAACCCGGCAAAAATCAGCCGGTGCGCTTGAGTGAACCGGAGGCATATGTCACTATAAGCAGTGCGCCCGACGAATGCCACGAGATTGCCGGTCTGCTGCATAATATTCGTGCTAAACATGTACAGGGCTATGC
>JAJZEJ010000701.1 GCA_021828635.1 Chloroflexota bacterium | reverse complement strand
CAGTGAACTGGTCCCTATACTTGTGGGTGCCATACCTTATCATAAGCACAACATGCAAACGATGTATAGCCTAAGCAGACGATATATAAAAGAAGCTCTGTCACTAGATAGTAATTTGAATCGTATTACAAGTAGGATGTAGCATCCTGGTAAAATCTCTCAATGCATTGGAAGAGTATTACGCATGAACTACCGGCTAAAAGTTCAGCAATAGATAATCATCGATACTGAGCTTTGATACGAGTTTGCTGGTGGCAGAACAAGCGGAAACACGTCTCATTACGAAACGTGCGGTAAGAAGGACTATGTATTCGAGATAACCGCTCTGAGCCTGGCTCATCCAGATCAGAGTGTTTCACGCAAGGAGGCTTTCTTATGATGAATGCACGCGGTCCCATGACAGAAAATGTAGCAGGCCATCCTGCGGCTTCTGCTCGCTGGGCCAGTTGGATCAATCTTATCCTGGGCGCAATTCTCTTCATCTCACCCTGGTATTCAGTGACGTGGTTTAACCCCTCCAGTTCGTGGAATGCCTGGATTTGCGGCATTGTGATTATGCTGGTGGCCATCTGGGCGCTCTCATCGAATGCGCCGGAGTTCATCTCCTGGATCAATGTCTTACTTGGCATCTGGGTGTTTATCGCACCCTGGGTGCTACGTTTCGCAGCCCCAAACAACCTTGAGGCATGGACTCACTGGATTGTTGGAGGTTTGGTCTTCTTACTAGGAGCCTGGGTCATGATTCAGAACCGCACACCAAGCACAAGAGCTACGGTGTAACGCGAATAGCTCTGCGGCTTAAACAAAGGCAGGGCGAGCGCAAGGCATCGCCCTGCCTTTTCTTGTTCCATTTTTCATCCCTCCACACCTTGCTTTCAGATACGCTATAATAGCATATGGAAGAGGTACTTCTCTATGGAGATATTGATCTCATCGTAGCTGATAAGAAACGAGGTGTGTTCCTATGCTCCAACAACCATTGCAAATCGCCCCACAGGTGGTCGTCCCCGACCAATTCAACGCTGCCACGGTCTTCCTCGACCAGCATATCAGTGCGGGACGTGGCGCGAAAATCGCTGTCTACTCCGACGGCCAGAGCTATACCTACGCTCAGATCGCGGAACTGGCTAATCGCATCGGCAATGCGCTACGCGATCTCGGCCTGGATATGGAGCAACGTGTCAGTCTGCTGTTGCTCGACTCGCCTCAATACTCTGCTGCATTCTTCGGAGCCATCAAAATCGGCGCGGTTCCTATTCCCACCAACACCGCGTTGCGTCCCGACGACTACATCTACATCCTCAATGATAGTCGTGCGCGTGTCCTGCTCGTTCACAATAGTATCTGGCAAGGCATTAAGCATATTCAACCTCATTTGCAATACCTGCGTCATGTCGTCGTGATCGGCTTAGAGGAACCGGAAACGGCCACCCTACACGACTTCGACCGTTGGATTGAACACGCCTCCTCGACCCTGACCGCACTAGAGACCAACAAAGATGATGTGGCCTTCTGGCTCTATAGCTCCGGTAGCACTGGTTTTCCTAAAGGTTGCGTCCATTTGCAGCATGATATGGTTTATTGCACTGAATATTATGCCAAGCCTATCTTGAATATCAATGAGAATGACATCACCTTCTCAGCCGCCAAGCTCTATTTTGCTTATGGTCTGGGCAACAACCTCTATTTCCCGTTCAGCGTGGGGGCCAGCGCCGCCTACTACGCCGGTCGCCCGTTGGCAGAGGCGATGTTCCAGACAGTTGAGCAGAGCCGCGCCACGCTTTTCTTTGGCGTGCCAACGCTCTATGCCAGCATGCTCGCGCTACCCGATGCCGCCAAACGCTTCGATTTCTCTACCGTGCGTGCCTGCGTCTCGGCGGGCGAGGCATTGCCAGCCGATATTTTGAAACGCTGGGAAGATACCTTCCACGTACCTATTCTCGATGGCATCGGCTCAACCGAAATTTTGCATATCTTCATCAGCAACCGCATGGGCGAGATCAGGCCGGGCAGTACAGGCAAGGTTGTACCGGGCTACGAGGCCAAAATCACCGATGAAAACGGCAATGCAGTCGAGCAGGGCGATATCGGCAATCTGCTCATTCGTGGCGATAGTATTGCGGCCTACTATTGGAACAAGCACGAGAAGACAAAGGATACGATTAACGGCCACTGGATTCATACCGGCGACAAATATTATCAGGATGTTGATGGCTACTACTGGTATTGTGGTCGCTCAGATGATATGCTCAAGGTAGGTGGGCAATGGGTCTCACCGGTCGAGGTCGAGAACACGCTGATCGCCCATCCAGCAGTACTGGAAGCCGCCGTCGTGGGTGTCCTGGACGAGAACGATCTGATCAAGCCAAAAGCGTATATCACGCTCAAACAGAACTACGAGCCAACTGATGCACTGGTCGAGGAACTGAAAACCTTTGTCAAAGAACGGCTCGCGCTCTTCAAATATCCGCGCTACATCGAGTTCATACCCGAACTGCCCAAGACGGCCACGGGCAAAATTCAGCGTTTCCTGTTGCGTGATAGCGGTCGCACGGAGCCGTTATAAAACAGAAACAAATTATGGAATGGTCTGTAGAGGCCGGTTATGCCGTTTAACAAAATGAACCGGGTTATGGTGTAGGGGCCGGTTCACCGCGCCCGTGTCCGCTCGCGCCCAAGCACACAACACGCCCAACAGGCAAACGGACGCGATGAACCGGCCCCTACAGAAATTCCAGCGTTATTGGTGAAAGATATATCATGATACAACAGAACAAGCCCTGGAAGGTCATCGCGTCAGAGCGCGTGGTGGATAATCCGCATTTGCTGGTGCGCCGCGAACAGGTGCAATTGCCCAATGGGGAGATTATTCCCGATTATCATATTATCGAGAATCGCGGCTGGGTCGGCGTGGTGCCGGTGACAGAGGATGGACGCCTGCTGATTAACAAACAGTACAAGCACGGCATCGGTCTGGAAGTGTTGGAATTTCCTGCTGGTGGTATCGATGCCGATGAAGATGATCCACGCCAAACAGCCATACGTGAATTAATGGAAGAGACAGGCTATAGCGTTGAAGCCAACAAACTGGACTTTCTGGCCCACATGCTCGCCAACCCAACGGGAGCCGAGACACTCATCTGGTGGTATATCGCCTATGACGTGCGCCAAACGGGTCAGCAGAAGCCCGACCCAACAGAGGTCATCGAGAATTTTTTAGTCACACCAACTGAACTGCTACATCTCTTACATACCGGCCAGTTCGCTGTACAGGGCCAGGTGGCTGCCGCATACATGGCGCTGGAACGATTAGGATATCTGAAAGTAAACATCCAAGAACCTATCAAGAAAAAGTCTATAGTAGATTTTCTGGAAGCATTACCAGGCCATCGGATATTTCAGAACGCCGACGAGGTGGATGCGTATATAAATGAGGAGCGCGATTCATGGGAGTAATAGCCCAACCAGCGATTGGGCTTACAGAAATTTTACATATCTATGCAATTTCTTTGACCTCATACAGATATATTAGTATTATATAACCATGAACACATTCAATTTAGAGGTGTCATGAATCACGCCCCTAGCATGAAGATATAAAAGCACTATGAAAATACTGGTCATTGAAGACGAAGCAAGCATTATACAGGTCATCCGGCTCTACCTAGAGCAGGCAGACTTTACTGTTCTCACCGCTAGCGACGGCATCGCGGGTATCGAACTGCACGCTCGTGAGCATCCAGACTTGGTGATTCTCGACCTCATGTTGCCACTGCTGGACGGTATGGAGGTCTGTCGCCGCATTCGCTCCTGGGCCAACACACCCATTCTCATGCTGACGGCACGCCAGGGCGAGGACGACCGCATTGCTGGTCTCGAACTGGGCGCGGACGACTATCTCGTTAAACCCTTTAGTCCACGTGAACTGGTCAGTCGCGTCAAGGCAATTCTGCGCCGCACCAGTGGGACAATGGCGACCGAGAGTAAAGGGGGGGACGAAG
>JAJZEJ010000297.1 GCA_021828635.1 Chloroflexota bacterium | reverse complement strand
GGCGCATCTACTTCTGGATTTCAACACAAGATTTACAGCAACATGACTTTACTCATGTACGGCTAATCTTGCAAACTTGAAGTCAATAATCTACAACATTTGGGTTTATCTATTGGTAAAAACGATGAAAAAGAGGTCATGACATACCTGGATCGCGTCAAAAAGCGGCTTGATGAACTGCATACCATTCCTCCAGCAAACTTGAAGCTTTGTACGGAGGAAGAGGTTACGGAACTGGAGCAAAGCTTATCCATCAAGCTTCTCCAAGCTTATAGAGAGTTTCTCCTCTGGATGGGCCACGGAGGAGGAAGTTTCACGGTTGGTACTGAGTGCTTGTATGAAGACCTGCCCCAGATTCAGCATTGGGCGGAGGAGTTACTAGAAGAGGATCAGTTTCCCTTGAAACTGCCAGAGGATGCCTTTGTGTACTATATGCACCAGGGTTATGCCTTTAATTGCTTCTGCCTCTCCGAAGGAAATGACCCGCCTGTGTACACGTATCTGGAGGACAGTGGACAAACGTCCTTTGTGAAAGCATCTCCTCATTTTAGTGACTCTCTTCTCACTTGGATTGAACAGTCTGCAAAGATAATCGCACATATTGCTGAAATGGAGAGCAAGCGTAAGGTTCAACCTTCGGCATTCCCTGACCCAACTGACCAAAGCGTCGAGTACTATCTGGAAGGGTTACGTTTGCGTGAGCAAGATCGGCGCAACCGCGATGAGTAGCGGCTATTGCTGCATATAGTGTAAGGGAAGGAGAGATGCATACTGACTTGTTGAATCTCTACTAAGAAATAAAAGCGTGGTTGCTGTTTATGAATGTAAATAGCAACCATACTTTTATCTTACGCTCATTAGTCTGGATTACTACGTTGCACGCTATTACAACTCGAAATACGCTATATGTAGTGACACCTCTCGTGGGTGCCATGCTCGAATGTATCGCACGGGTTAGCCCGCCACCGGACCACCATCAAGCCCTGGTTCAGTCATACTGGCAGGATCGAGAACGCGGTCAAGCTCCTCTTCGCTGAGACTGGTCTTCTCACGCGCTACCTCGCGGATGGTCTTGCCGGTGCGGTACGCCTCTTTTGAGATGCTGGCCGCCGCGTCATAGCCGATAATGGGTGCGAGCGAGGTGCAGATCGCCAAGCCGCGCTCAACCATCTCTGGACCCTTCGTTGTCGCTTGCAGTCCTTTGATGCACTGCTCCGTGAAGTTGCGTGCCACCGCCGCTAGCAGGTTGATTGATTGCAAGAGATTGTAGGCAGCGACGGGCATCATGACGTTAATCTCGAAGTTACCGGCCTGACCGGCGATGGTGACGGTGGTATGGTTGCCCATCACCTGCGCACACGCCATGCAGACCGACTCGGCAATCACCGGATTCACCTTGCCGGGCATAATCGAGCTACCCGGTTGCACAGCAGGCAAGTCAAGCTCACCGATGCCTGCCCGTGGACCAGAGCCGAGCCAGCGAATGTCATTAGCAATCTTCATCAGGCTCACCGCCAGCGTGTTCAACGCACCGCTGGCCTCAACGACGTTATCGAGCGTGCTTTGCGCCTGAAAATGGTTGCTCGTCTCGTGTACCGCGATACCATTGATTTCAGAAAGACGTTGACATACACGCGCCGAAAACTCTGGATGCGTGTTGACGCCCGTGCCAACGGCTGTACCGCCTAGCGCAACCTCGGCAAGCTCGCTCTGGGCGCAGCGCATCCGCGCAATACTGCGTTCAATCTGACCGGCGTAGCCCAAAAACTCCTGGCCCAGGCGAATTGGCGTGGCATCCTGTAGATGCGTGCGCCCCGTCTTGACAATGGGCATAAATTCGTCGGCCTTCTGCCGCAACGCTTGTTGTAAACCCTGCAAAGCCGGAATCAGTTCTTGCTCAATACTGACCAGCGCCGAGAGGTGAATGGCGGTCGGAATGACATCGTTCGAGGATTGCCCAAAATTCACGTGGTCGTTCGGATGCACCTTGCGCGAGCCACGGGAACCACCGAGCAGTTCGCTGGCGCGGTTAGCAATGACCTCGTTGGCGTTCATGTTGGTCGAGGTGCCGGAACCGGTCTGGAAGATATCGACCACGAAATGACGATCCAGCTTGCCATCGATGACCTCTTGCGCTGCCTGCACAATCGCTTCGGCGGTCTGCGCATCCACCAGGCCCAGTACCTCATTAGTCTGTGCCGCCGCCTGTTTGATCTGGCCGAGGGCGCGAATAAACTGGCGTGGGAAACGCAAGTCACTGATTGGAAAATTCAGTGCCGCGCGTTGTGTGCTGGCTCCATAATATGCATCGGCGGGAACGCGCATCTCGCCCATTGAGTCGCGTTCAACACGGGTCTCCTCCGTACTATTCATCGTACTTCTCTACTCCTTAACTATTACTTTGTCAATGTCGAAATAAAATCGTAGGGGCGTGATTCATCACACCCTGTGAGCGCATCGACGGGCTAGCAGGGCGTGATTCATCACGCCCCTACGATTTCACATGAGGATTGATGTAGCATTGTATTATGCCAACCCGAACATACTCAGCAAAGCGGTCAAACAGCCTTTGCGCTCTTGCAGCGTGGCTGTGGGAATATTGGTCACGCGCACCCAGTCGGTAGCGGCGCTATTGCTAGCGGTCGGCACGAGGATCATACGCAGGTCGTTTCTTGGGCGCAAGGTGATAACGGCATGTCTGCCTGGTTGATAGCCTGCAACTGTGCGCGGAATGTAGCGTTGCAGGTACATTGCCAGTACCAGTTTGGCCTCAAGCTGCGCCAGGGGCATGCCGATACAGATGCGTGAACCCGCGCCAAAGGGGAAGTAGGCATTCTGTGGTATCTGTTGCTTGTTGGCTGCATCCCAGCGTTCGGGCCAGAAGGCATCGGGTTTCTCCCACAGGTCTGGTCGGCGATGAATGACCCACTGGCTCATCATCACCATCGCGTTCTTGGGAATACGCTTGCCATCCAACTCGAACTCTTCAGCCACGCGGCGGGCCTGCATCCAGGCGGGCGGGTAGAGGCGTAGTACCTCGTTCAACACACCATCCAGGTAGGGCATCTTCGCCAGGTCTTCCACCGTTGGCACACGCTCTGTGTCCGCGCCCAGCACACTGTTAAGCTCTTCTTGCAGTTTAGCGCGTACCTCTGGATGCTCCGCCAGCAGGTAGAGGCTCCAGCCCAGTGCGTTGGCCGTGGTCTCGTGACCGGCGGCGATAAAGGTCAGCAGGTGATCGTGAATCTGCTTATCGGTCAGCTTCTGACCCTCGGTCTCGCCATCCTCGGCCATCATCAGCATCGCAAGGACATCGTTATAGCGCGATGGATCGCGGCGTCGCTCGGCCAGTAACGTGTAAATCAGCACATCGAGCTGGCGATTAGCCGCCATGCGCTTACCATAGCTGGTAACAGGATTATCGATATGAATATTGAGCAGGTCTTCGATGATGCTGTTATCGCTGGCGATTGAGGTGTTGAAGGCATCACCAAGCGACCGGAGTTGCTGTGACAGGTCGATGGAGAAGAGGCACTGGCAGGCAATGCGCAGCGTCAGTTCTTGCATGGCCTGGGTCATATTGACGGTATCGCCTGCATGCCACGTTTTGAAGAGTTCTTGCGTGAAGTCGGTGATCGTCGAGGCATAGCCCTCCACAGCCTTTTTATGAAAAGCCGGTTGCACGGCGCGGCGTTGCTGACGATGTTTCTCGCCATCAATGGTCAGCAACCCTTCATTGGCGGCATTGGCATCGCTTGGACCCAGGCCGCGATTAGAGAACTGGCTGGGATGCTCGACCAGCACATAACGCACATATTCGGGTCGGAAGAGCAGCACGATGGGTAGACGCATCACGCGCATCATCACGACATCGCCATAGGTACGCTGTAACTCTTGCAGGAAACCCAGTGGGTCACGGCGTATACTCAGTGCATTGCCGACATAGGGTAGACCGCGTGGTCCCGGCGGGAGGGGTAGCGGTTTGGTATCTTTCTGTTCTG
>JAJZEJ010000465.1 GCA_021828635.1 Chloroflexota bacterium | reverse complement strand
TAGCGCAATTGAGCCGAAGTAATGGTGTGCAGATCATAACTACTGATCTGCACTGATATACCACGATGACGTTGTTCATCAAGTACGAATAACTTCTGTTGGCTTAAAGCGACGATACGCGCTGGACTATGATACTCTTCCAATGCTGGTACTAATGCTGAGACAAGTAGCTCGTCACCGTGTATAGTAGCTAGCGTTCGCTTGAGATCAGCCAATGCTCCTTCCAATCGCTGCTCAGTTTCTGGTGTGACGTTACCGCCCAAACCTTCTAGTTTGCGGCGTTCGTGAGCCAGTGGCATATAAGGCTCGATAGAGGGAACGCGGAGCAAGCGTTGATCGGGTGTTCCCGACTCATAGGGTAAGAAGCGTTGTACGATACTGTGAATATGCGTCAGCGCCTTTTCGGCCTCTACCGTCGTGGGAAAAGCAACTGTGAAGAGTTCGTGTCCGGTGCTGCTAACAATATCTAGCGCGAGTTGTGGATATGGCACGGGTTGTAGGGGAAATCTTGTTGCCCATACCTCATCAATAGAATTTGCTGCGAAGATGGATAGGCATGCAAGACGTGCAAGTGGCAACGAATGGGCGATATAGCCGCCGGGGAGTGCATCCTGGCGTGGTGTGAAGAAGTCGCGTAACCAGAGCATTTGGCGATCTGTCACCAGAAACAGACCTTCATTGGCTCGCCATGTTTGCATACTGAGCAGTCCACTACGTTGCTGTAAGAGAGGACGTTCGACAAAAGCCAGCAGTCGCTCATCATCTAGCAAGAGTTGTTGTAGCGCATTCTGAAAACGTTTAGGCACGAAACGAATCAGCATTTCCGCTTGAGCGTGTAGCGCGTTGGAATCAGCCTGGAGTTTGCGATCATGCTGAAGTTGGAGGCGTACCGCAGCGGGAATGCCCTCGATAGCTCGCCACGCTACCACTTGTGTCTCTTCGTCCTGTTTGAGCCAGCTCTTGCCTCTTGTTGTATTACGCTGCTGTCGCTTCAAATACAATCGCGCCTCACGAATTTTCTGGAGCGTTGTGTTGGCATCCAGTTGTTGTATTCCATAATTTTCACGGGTTGATCCAGGCTGCTGTGTCTGAACATAGTGCTGTAAAGTCAGAAGCTGGTCAGGGGGAAGCATCTCTAGCGTGTGAATAGCAGCATAGGTGTCATCCTGAATTGGTACAGCGATAAGTGTGCAACCCGCTAAAGGGAAGCTGCTTTCCTGCTTATTACCTGATTGTGTGTGAACATATTGCAATGAGCCGAGCAGGCGTGCGGAAACCAACGTCTCAGGTGGGAAGCTATAAGCACTGACAAGCAAGACGGGTATCTCGCTTTGCCCATCTAAACGTAGAATTGCTAGATGAGCAGGAAGCTCTGTTTGTGCGTGATAGATGTCCGCGAATTGCAGGCATCCCTGCTCGTGGTTCCAGGTATAGCGTGCGCAATCGCGTTGTGGTTGACGCACGTAAACAGTCAGTGCAGTGATCTCGGTTTTTTTCGCCCGTTTGTTTTGCTCTTTTGGCTGCTTTTCCTCAATCATCGGCTCTACCCTCTTTCTCCGAAGCCGTTAGCTATCGAATGTTTATGCCTGAGATGGTGCATAAAAAAACTTCTACTGTTCCATCCAGGCGTGTTGATGTGCCAGAGAGCAAGTAGAAGCTATTAGCCTCGCGGCGGATAAGCGAGCCTCATCGCAATTGTCTACTGATAGTATAAGAAGTACGCACGATGCCGTCAAGGGGAGTAACTGTGCAATAAAATTGTGGTCGAGGTTGTTGACCCCAGGTACTTTACAAATGATAGCTTTGGCTCTATGATCAGAACATCACGCGAGAGAGGGAGCGATATTTTAGAGAGCTATGAGCCTATCATTATCTGAAACATTACAAGAGGTACAAGAAGAGATACATGCCGCACTGCAAGCTGTGCGGGCTTTGACAGTATTAAGCGATGTCTTACAAGATAATACCTGCCAGGATGTTATTATGCTATTGAGTCTGCTAGATAAGCCGGAATGTAGTGCTGAGGATCTGGCAGCTTTGTATAGTCACGTATTCGAGAAGCTAGCACGGGCGGCCAATAGTGATGCTGTGCCACGCATACCACAGCTTGCTGATGCGTGGCAGGCATATCTTATCGGGCGGGTCATTGATGCTAGTAGTGTATGGAGTGAGCAAGTTGAGCGTTACGGGGCAACGGGTGTTTCGGCACGCATTCTTGCGCAGGCACAACGAGATTTACGTGTATTGCAACGTCTGTTTCATCTGACGGCGGAAAAAATCTGGCTGTTAACTCAGCAACGAGTTGTGGCCGAATTGCCTGCGCTAGAAGATGCCTGGGAACCCTGGTATGATCTAGCTCCAAGAGCGGGAAATACTGAGCATATCGGGCGCAATGCTCTGGCACAACAGATGGTGGAGTGTAAAGATTGGAGTGAGGCGGCTGATCTACTGATGGCGCACTGGTCGCGGCATGGTACCGGTTCGCTGGCTCACTATCAGGTTTTACGCTGGCAAGGCGTGGCACTTCAGGGTGTGGCGCATCCTGATCCCATTCAATTGCATCAACTGATTGGCTATGAGCGTGAGCAGAGCCGTTTGCGTGCCAATACCGAGCGTTTTCTGGCTAATCTACCGGCACATCATGTGCTACTCTATGGCCCACCAGGAACGGGTAAATCATCGACCATCAAAGCGTTGGTTAATGCTTATGCCGATCAGGGATTGCGTTTGGTTGAGGTACAGAAAGAATATATTGGCGATTTGCCGAAAATTATTAACTTGTTACGTGAGCGTGCGCCACACTATATTCTCTTCATTGACGATCTCTCCTTCGAAGAGCATGAGACGCAATTCAAAGTACTCAAGGTGCTGCTTGAAGGTACGGCTGAGGCGCGACCTGCAAATGTTTTGATCTATGCCACCTCGAATCGGCTCAATCTGATTCGTGAAAGCTTTGCCGATAGGGGTAAGCCGACTGAGGATGTGCATTGGCGGGATACGATGGATGAGAAGCATTCGCTGGCTCATCGTTTCGGTCTGCGCTTGACCTTCATGTCACCCGATCAGGCCCACTATCTCAAGATTGTAGAGGAATTGACCCGACAACGTCGAATCGAATTACCACAGGAGCAACTCTACGAACGCGCACTAAGTTGGGAGCGACAGCACGTGGGACGCTCTGGGCGCGTGGCGCGGCAGTTTGTCGATGAATTAGAGGCCGAATTACGCCATGCCGCACAAAAGGCGTGATCGTATGTCTATGTATCGTGCCTGAAACGTGTCTACCGTGCATATTTCTCACGATTGGAAGAGAGAAAGCGATGGATGAGTTCGTTTGTTAACACTCTCTTAACATTCTGTTAATATTGTGTTAACATAACATCAGGCATGATTGATACAACAAACCCCACAGCAATTGCAGGGTTGATCTTTGGAGGAGTCATGGCCTTGCTATATGGAGTGCGATTGATCACAGAGGCTCTACAGCATGATGCTGGCGCTCGTCTGCGTTCTCTCCTTGTGGCCCTGACATCCCATCCATTAGCGGCCTTTGGTATTGGTATCTTTATTACCATTCTGACGCAAAGTTCTGGCGCAACTTCTTCGTTACTAGTGGGGCTGGTAAGTACACAGCTATTATCATTGTCCAGCGCGATGATTACCTTGTTTGGCTCGAATGTTGGCTCGGCGCTCGTTGTGCAACTGCTGATTTTCGATATTACGTCCTATGCTTTCGTGCTGGTCGGTGTAGGTGCAGCAGTGGCGATGCTGACGCGGCATAGCTCCTGGCGATACGGAGGTCAGGCGCTTTTTGGTTTTGGCCTCATCATTTTAGGTTTATATGCGCTGAAAGTTGGCAGTACGCCTCTGGCTAGAAGCCCTTTAACGGTAGCAGTACTGGATGCGCTGGTACAGGCTCCGTTGATTCTTGCCCTGATTGGGATGGTACTGACGATGGTTTTTGCTTCCAGCGTTGCAGGAGTAGGTTGGGTAGTGGTGCTGG
>JAJZEJ010000301.1 GCA_021828635.1 Chloroflexota bacterium | reverse complement strand
TTGGTATGCATGTTGAGCGGCGCAAACTGCTGGTAGTATTGTTGGGGTCGCTCCTCACGGCTGCGGCGGTATCTGTGAGCGGATTGATCGGTTTTGTTGGCCTGATAGTGCCGCACGTGATGCGTTTGTTATGGGGGCCACGTCATCGCCTGCTCATCCCGTCGGCAGCTTTAGGTGGCGCGATCTTTCTGACACTGGCTGACCTGCTAGCGCGTGTGGTGATTGCTCCGGCGGTGTTGCCGGTGGGTGTCTTTACGGCGCTGGTTGGCGCACCTTTTTTCCTGTTTATGTTGCGCAAGAGTAAGCGCGAATATCAGTGGTAGAGAGAACTATGCAGCAAGAGCAACAAAAACCGCAATTAGCAGTACAACATGTGTCATTTGGCTATCACGGGCAACCTCTGCTCTATGATATTTCACTGCATATCGAGGCAGGTGAGATGCTTGGCTTGCTCGGTCCGAACGGTTCTGGCAAAACAACATTATTGCGCATCCTCAGTGGCGTGCTGGAGCCGCAGCAGGGGAATGTGCTGCTAAATGGGCGTAGTGTGCGTGTGTGGGGACGCCGACAAGTCGCGCAACGTATCGCCGTTGTACCACAAGAGTTGCATATGCCCTTTGCCTTTACTGTTGAGCAGATGATTGAGATGGGCCGCACGCCCTTTGTACATGGCCTCTTCAGTACGCTCAAACAGCATGATCGAGCGATTGTGACAGATGCAATGGCGGCGACTGGCATTGATACATTTGGCGGGCGTGTTTTCAATGAGTTGAGTGGTGGCGAGCGGCAGCGCGTGATGATCGCAATGGCTCTCGCGCAGCAGCCCTCGGTGCTTCTACTGGATGAGCCAACTGCACATCTTGACATTAAATATCAGGTGGAGACACTGGAACTGGTGCAACATCTTAACCGCGAGCGTGGTGTCACCATTATCGCGGCCATTCATGATTTGAATCTCGCTGCACGTTATTTCTCACGTCTGTTGCTCTTCCAGCGCGGCATTGTTGCTGATGGCAGTCCGGCAGAGGTGCTGGAACCGGCATTACTCAGTCGCGTATATGGTGTGCAGGTACAGGTTGGTATTTTGCGCGGCGCGGAACATCTCAGCGTGTTGCCACCCAGTACGGCTGTGCATGAAGAACACGAGAGTGAGAAGGTGCAGCCGTGTGTGCATATCATGGCCGGTGGTGGCTCTGGTGTCATCATGATGCGTGCGCTGGCCGACGCGCACATCCCATTTGTCGCGGGCGCACTGAATATTGGTGATAGCGATCATACATTGGCGCTCAGCCTGGCACAAGAGGTGATTACTGAACAGCCCTATGCGCCTATCTCTCCTGTTGCCCAGAAACACGTGCGTCGTAGCCTGGAACAGGTCAAAATGCTGATTATTTGTCCCACACCTATCGGCCCAGGCAACCTGTGCCTGTTACAAGAAGCTGTGCAGGCGGCACAACGCGGTCTGCCCGTGCTGTTGCTGGCATCGCAAACTGATGAGAGTGTGTGCGCACCAGAAAACGCGATAGAGACGGACGATGGCTTATTGGAGCGTACTGGTATGGCTGCGCGTGATTACACCGATGGAGCTGGATTACATCTCATTAGTGAACTATTGCAGTGTGGAGTGCGTGTGACAGACTCTGTGACTGAGGCTATTGAGCTTGCCAAAGCAGGGTACCCGCGAGGGATACCCCTACAATGAAAGACGAGCGGAAGAGGCAACGTATCATTGTAGGGGCGTATCCCTTGCGGTTGCCCTGCTTACTTGCAAAAGCAAGGTGATTAAGCGTATACTTGCACATACGCAAGCACGAGACGACTAGATAGAGAAGTATACATGAGAGGGGAATTTGGAGTGCATATGGGTGATGCAGAGAAGGCCAGCGTTACGCTACGTTTGCCGTCTACACTGAGTAGCTATAGTGGTGGAAAGAGCCAGATTACACTCCATGCAGATACGGTGGGAGAGATGCTGATTGAGCTACAGCAGCAACATCCCCAGGTCTGGCACTATCTTTGTGATGAGCAAGGCTATGTGCGTGAGCATGTTAGATTGTTTGTCAACAACGAGATGGTGAGCGGCTCCTCCGGCTTGAATACTGCTTTACAGACGGGCCAGGAAATCATCGTGTTGCCCGCGCTTCCGGGTTTGTAAATTTGGATGAAGTGCATCAGGTCATGGTATACTAAGGAAAGTATTATTATTTGTTAGCTTTTCGTAGACCTGGAACACTGCATGAAAACCGATCCACCAAAAGATTCCTTGCCTGATTTGCCTATTGATACTCTTTCTGAGGCAGTACTTGTACCTCCTGTTGTTGCCGGAGATGTCGCCGTGCTACCGCCTCCCGCCATGAAACCGCCCAGCCAGTGGAGTGTGTTGCGCAATCGGAATTATGCCCTGCTCTTCTGGGGGCAACTGATTTCCGCCGCCGGAACGCAGATGCAAATTGTGGCCGTTGCGTGGCAGGTTTATCTGATCTCGCATTCAGCGATTGCGCTCGGCCTGATTGGGCTGGTGCAGGCTATTCCTCGCTTGCTCTTCTCATTGATTGGTGGCGTTTTCGCCGACGTGCTAGATCGGCGCAAGATGCTAATTGTAATTGAAGCTACGATGGCGGTAATGTCGGCAATTCTCGCACTCTGCACGATCTTCCATGTTATCAACCTGCCGATTATCTATGTTGATGTGCTGATCGCGGCCACGGTCTCAGCCTTCGAGTATCCCACACGGCAAGCCATTATTCCAATCCTGGTGCCACGCGAGCAGATGGCAAACGCGATTTCGCTGAGCATGGTGTTGATGCAACTGACAGTAGTCATCGGCTCCTCGCTAGGTGGTTTTGTCATCGCATGGGTCGGCGTTGCTAATACCTACTGGATTGATGTCATCTCGTACTTCGTGGTTATCGGCTCACTTTTCTTTATGTATGTGCCGCGCGTGCCAATCGAGAAGCGAGCGCAGGCCGGTGTAGGTGCGCTGGTCGATGGCATCCGTTTCTTGAAGGCACATCCTGTCATACTGGCCGTTCTCTCACTCGACTTCTTTGCCACCTTCTTTGGTTCGCCCAAAGCGTTGCTACCTGTGTATGCCAGCAGTATTCTGCATGTTGGGCCACAAGGTCTGGGCATCTTGCTAGCCGGTACCTCAATTGGTGCTATCGCGCTCACGCCGTTTACCGGGCGTATCAATCGCTTTGCCTATCAGGGCTTGGGGATTGTACTAGCCATTCTTGGTTGGGGTGTTTGCGTTGTTGCCTTTGGCTTTACGGGTGGGCCACTCTGGCTCTCGGTGCTGTTTCTCGCTGGCGCGGGTGCTGCCGATATGGTGAGCATGGTGCTACGCGGCGTGCTGGTACAGTTCATGACGCCGGACGAGTTTCGTGGACGCATCAATGCCGTCAATGCCATGTTTGTCATTGGCGGCCCCATGCTTGGTCAGTTCGAGTCAGGTGTGGTAGCTGGTCTTTTCACGCCCGCGTTCTCAGTGATTAGCGGTGGCGCAGCCTGCATTCTGGCAACATTAGGCGTAGTGGCTCTGCTACCACGCCTGCTCAAGCTAAAAGTGAAGCAAGAGATGAGTGAGTGATATTTTAGATAAAGAGATGAGATACAGACAGAAACGCACACGCTTCTGTCTGTATCTCATCTCTTTATTATTCTTCGATTGTCGTCAGGTCGCCTGGCTCAATGCCCAGTTCACGGGCTTTGAGAACGCGGCGCATGATTTTACCAGAGCGCGTTTTGGGTAGGCCCGTGGCGAATTCTAGTTCGGCGGGCGTGGCAATTGGACCAAGCTCGCGGCGTACATGTTCAATCAGAGCTGCTTTCAGCTCATCGCTGGGCGTCTGGCCGATTTTGAGCGTGACGAAGGCTTTGATGGCCTCGCCTTTGATGGCATCGGGCTTGCCGATGACGCCAGCTTCGGCTACTGCCGGATGACTGACCAGTGCGCTCTCGACATCGGCGGTGCCAATGCGGTGTCCAGCCACGTTCATCACATC
>JAJZEJ010000432.1 GCA_021828635.1 Chloroflexota bacterium | reverse complement strand
CGAATGACCAGACTTCGGTTGCTAACGCTGTGGCTTCAACGATGTCGCAAATCTCGGAGATTACCCGTCAAACAGACGCTGGTACTCAGGATGCGGCTGTGAGTGTAAGTTATCTGGCTGAGTTGGCTGAGCAATTGCGCTCTTCGGTGTCTACCTTCCGGCTACCTGAGCATATTAGTGAAATGGCGAATGCCGCAGCCTTTGGACCGGTCACTGCTGTGACAGAACTATCTCGCCCTAGCCAGCCCTATCCAGCGTTGAACAGTGGTGATAATGGCTGGAATCAAAACTATGATAACTTCCCGCCGCTCCCAGAGCCGGGTAACTCCGGTTCATTGGTAGCATTGACCTCGCGCCAGGGACAAGGGCAATTTGCTTTTAGCGGTCAACAGGACTTTTCCCAATCATTTGCAATGGGAAATGCAGGCGGAGCCAGTTCTCCCGGTTGGAGGCAGCAGGGCTACGGTAGTTTTACTGGTCAGCAAAGCAATGGTAATGGGCAGGGTTATCCTGACTTTACTGGTCAGCAGGGCTACGGTCAGCAAGGTCAGCAAGGCTACGGTCAGCAAGGTCAGCAGGGCTACGGTCAGCAGGGTCAGCAGCCCGGTCAGGGAGATTTTAGGGGTCAGAATTTCGGTGGCCCAGTCGGCCAGTCTAATCAGCAAGACTCCGGCTTTGGAGATTATGGCAATTTCGATGGTCAGCAAATGTTTGGCAATAATGGAGGCAATGGGCAGCAAGGAAGCTTTGGCTCCTACCCAGCCTTTGGAATGCAAAATCAGGCGTTTCCGCCACAAAGCTCTATGCCATCGTTCCCGTCTCCTGGCGCGGATCCGTTTGCTGGGCAGAATGGGACCGGAACAGGAATGCCCAATGGTAAACCAGCTCCCTCGCGGCCACGCTGGCAACCAGGGTCAAATCAGGGTCAATCAGCTTTCGGCCAAGATCAAAATCCTTTCTCTAAGAATGGATAAATTGGCTATTAGCATGTTGAGTGTTGGATATGCGTGGCGCATGCAATATGCCACATATATCCAACACTAGAATGAATGGGTGTGCGCAACATGTCGAATCCTTCTGATAGAATCTCGCTTCTTGATTCCTTTATCGAAGAGGTCGATAGCTATTTACCTGAAATCGAGACGAATCTGGAGCGTTTGGCACAGTCCCCTGGCGACATGGATGCCCTCGAAGAGACCTATCGCCGCGCTCATACTATTGGCGGTTCTGCTTCGATGATGGACTTTTCGGGTCTTGCACATGTCGCTCATGGTATGGAAGACATTCTGGCAGATGCTTTTGAGAAACTAATTACACTCGATGAACCAACGATTGCTCTGCTGCAACGTTCTCTTGGGCGCGTGCGCCTGTTACTCAATGGCATTCGTGGAGGTATAAAAGAAGACCCAATTATCGCCGAAGATGATGCCGACTATGAACAGTATAGTCAGCGATTCAACTCTTCTACCACTCCTGCACAAGAAATGCAGACTTCTTCTGAAGAGTATAATTATACTTCTACACCTACTTATAACGATGCTACTTCTCCATCTTTTGAGCAATCGTCAGCATCTTCTGCATTGCCCTCATTTGATGAAGTGCTGGCCTCATTCCGCACGCCGCCAGCTATCAGTTCGGTGAACGATCTGACATGGCCGGAAGAGCCTGAAGTGGCCTCTGCAACTCCTTTAGCAGAGATGCCAAAAGAAGAGATACATCTTCCTGTACAGTCCCAACAACCAACACAACCAATCCTGCCCGTTCAATCTACACCCCCTATAGCTGTAGCACAGTCTAAACCGGAAGTCATGCGGGAACCGCAAATGACACAGAGTGCGTTGGATGAGTTGGTGGCTTCAACGCGAAAAACTCCCTCGGTCACGCCGACCGCACCACCCGCACTAACCACGCCACCCACACCTGTATTCCCAATTACTGGCAGTTCACAGGTGGGACAGCATGTCCATGCCCCCTTGCCAACCAGTATGGCTGTGACACGGGCTAGCGTAACGCAACCGCAGACTGAGCCGGTGGCCGAGCTGCCAGATGTGTATGCTCGTATGCAGGAAGAAGCTCAGAATCTTGAGAACCTGGTTTCCTCTTTCCAACAGATTGCGACTCAGTTACGCACAGCTATTGAAATGATTGAGGGGCAGCGTACCGAGTTTAAGGGTTTTCTGGATGGCTCGAAAGATGCCCTGGAGCGCATGGAAGATTGGGCCGGGCGGGCCATGAATCTGAATTTGCGTAATAGCCCTGAGCAGGTACGTCGCTATCTTCCTCTCTCTGTTATGTGGGTTTCCAATAACAAGTTAAGGAAGGTGCAGGATGTCCTGAATCATATTGCTGGTGGTACAGAGACAAACGACGAGTTATTCCTGGTGTTAGTTCAGCAGTTGCAAGCTTCTCTCTCCGCCAGTGTGCAGGCATTCCAGCAAATGCAGATCCAAGCATCGAATACGTTACGGCAGGAGTCAGGTTGGAGTGCTTGGGAGATGCAGTCTGCTAGAAATGTCAATGGTACTGGCACGATACATGAACGTGTCACATTTGAACGCCAGAGTGATCTGGCAGCTTTACGTGCTGAGATCGAGGCACAAGTGCGAACCGAGTTGCGGCAGGAATATGATGCACGTCCCATTACATCCGCTGAGCGTGTGGTGCTTGAGCAACAGATTCGTGATGAAGTGCGCCGCGAGTTTGAGTCACGTCAGCCGCGTCAGCCGCGTCAGCTTGGTCAGTTGTCTGAGTCACTGCAAGAGATGGAAGAGCGGCTGCGTGGTGAGATTGAGATACAGGTGCGCCAGGAGTTTCTGGATACGATTGTCAGTAACGGCATTGATAGCAATACTATCATGCAATCACTTCCAGCAGCAAATGCAGCAAATTTTGTAGATTATACCGTTCAGGCTAATAACGAATCCCTGGTGCCAACGCAGCCCCCTGTGAAAACAACGGTACCAGCCCCACATTCTTCGCAGCCACTAGCTTCTATGGTGCAAGGTATGTCGTCGAGTGCCTCGACGCAAAGTTTCGGCAATGATTTTGGCGAAGAAGCCGCCGAGATTTTCCGCCTGGAGGCTGAGGAACATCTGCAAACGATCAGTATGAACGTTGCCGCCCTTGAAAAATCTCCCACCAACCGTGAGTTAATTCAAGGTATTCGTCGCGCTACGCATACGCTCAAGGGAGCGGCTGGCATGATGGGTTTCCATGCAATTGCCGACCTCTGCCACGTTTCCGAGGACTTGCTCGATAGTATTATGGAAGGTACTACGACTATTTCACCAGCTGTGTTGAGCATCATTCTGGATACTGCTGAGGCATTGGATGGCTTGATTACCGGCAAAGGGACCAATTCTGCTGCTGACCAGGCGAAAGTGCAAGTGTTACGTATACGCTATATGCAACTACTTGGGCAGACTACCGAGATCAATCCGGTTGAGGGAGAAATAGGCGGCGAGGTAAGTGTCGATGCTCAATCGGGAACAAGTTCGCTGGTGGATTTGGGAGATGAAGAAGGTGAGGTACAATATACCTCGCCAGGGGATTTGAGCGTGCGTGTGCGACTGCAAAAACTGGACGAATTGGTCAATCTCTTCGGCGAATTGCTGGTTAATCGTAGTGTGTTGGAAGAACGTATTCAACGTTTGACACGTGCTGTCGCCGATGTGAGCCTGAGTAGCACACGCTTACTCGATGTGGGCCAGAAGTTGGAGAGCAACTTTGAAGCTGCTACCTTGCCTAGCGGCCACTCCGTGCAGGTCATGCCTGGTGATGGCGATCAGCAGCGCACGGGGCGTATGAATGGCAATAGCAATGGTTACAATGGCACGGAACCGGCCCATCTGGCAGAATTTGATGAATTGGAGCTTGATCGCTATACCGAGTTCCATCGTCTGGCTCGTGGTCTAAGTGAAGGCATCTCGGATATGACAACCTTGAGTACTGAGATGGATGTGGTGATCCGCGAGTGTGAGAACGTTTTCTCGCGCGAGAACCGTCTCA
>JAJZEJ010000002.1 GCA_021828635.1 Chloroflexota bacterium | reverse complement strand
TTCGTTTCAAAGCCGTTCTGCTCGGCCCATCGGAGATACATTCGCATGAGCATCTCCGCCCAGTCCTGCGCCTCGGTGCCGCCGGCGCCGGCATGGATGCCGACGATGGCGTTGAGCCGATCGTTTTCGCCCGACAAGAGCACCTTTGTCTGGACGCGATCAACAAACGCTTCCAGGTCTTTCAAGTGCGAGGCGAAGTCGTCTGCAACAGGCTCGCCCTCGCGGGTAAGCTCCATGCCGCCGGCGCTGAGCGTGAGCAGGCGCGTCAAGACGAGATGGCAGCAATGCAGGCACGCGACCAGGCACACGCTGAGCGTCGGAGCGTGCGTGAAGAAAAGCGCCAACGCGCTCAGCTACCGGCGGCCAAACGAGACGGCACGACAGCAAAGCCCCCTTTCGCCTTGCCTTCCCTCAAGCGTCGGGCATAGGAGGGAAGGCGACGCGAAAGGGGCAACCCATCATCGCCCGACGAATAGAACCAGAACCCCCACCGGAGGCGGTGGAACGACGTGAACCGGTATCGGTTCCACCTGTGCCAGCACCCGTGCAGATTACGGTGAGACCGACGGTACTGAATCTGCCAGCCAGAACCGTGTTGGTTCCGCAACCAGCGCCAGTAATGCCAGTGGTGATACTACCGCCGCCTCCACCTGCGGAACCACGGGAGCCACACACGGAGCCGGTCCCTGTGGTTGAGCGCGTGGAACGAATCGAACGTGAGCTGGTGTACGTGGTGTCGCCACCTGCGGAAGTTCCGGTGCGGAAGCAAGAACCTCCGCCAGTCAAGGCTGAGCCGGAACCACCGGCACCCGCGCAACCAGCGCAGACACCAGTCAACATTGTTCCGCTCAGCTTCCGCAAAGCCAAAACGGAAGAAAAAACTTCCGCGCCGGAACAAGAATCTTCCGCCGCCATACCCGCGACTCAGACGGGCAAACTGGCAGAGTACAACGGCATGGGGCGACGGCATCGTGATGAGCAGATTGATGAGATTTTGGATGAGTATCTGATGAGTGGCAAGTTGCCAAAATACGTGAGTGAGCGGCAACGCCGCGATTACAAGCGCCATAAACGCTTAGAACTCAGGAGGATGTATCTTGAACAAGCGGGAATCCAAACCATACCTGGAACTCAGGAAGACAGCGGTGACATTCTTCGACTGGCAGAAGCAAAAGTACAGCGTAAGATCCGCGCCAGTGGCGGTGTTTGATGGCTGGATACGCCAGTTTGTGGACAAGATTTTGAACGTAGATGTCGAGGAATGGGACATCTATGATCGCTGGCAGATCACCAATGCCGTGATTGCCGGGCAATTGCTCACCCTGTCCGCCCAAGACGATGGGTCCGCTATCTTAGCCCCCAAGCGGGTAACGGAACCCGTAGCGGAAGAAAAAAGTTCCGTTTGCACCGCAGCGGAAGTTCCGTTCGCGGTGGTCGCGGCTGCACAGAACAGCGCGGGAGGGCAGTACGCATCATGAGTAAAACGAAGACACAGCGCAATCTGTGCCTGTTCTTCAAATGCAGGGAAGAGGCGACGATGTGCTATGTGCGCGGTCGCCAACAATTTTGCAATGGACATTATGAAATGCATCAGACATCAGACAGGCTTCATCGTGAAATGATGACAGAGATTAAGAGATGGGGGCTACAAGAGAAGGGAAGGACAGGCATGAACAAGGACGACTATCACTATCAGCAGGAGATTGACGCGCATCTCGCTCAATTAAACATGTACCATCTGGGCCTCGTGCTGGCCCAGGAAATGCACCGCGCCCACATGGCAGAAGACACTGAGCGCACACTGGAAGAAGCGACGGTATCTACAACAAAGCCTATGACTGGTTTGTGGAGCGCGGCTTGCAGCTCATGAGAGAGGACAATGAG
The DNA here is from genome assembly GCA_021828635.1 of Chloroflexota bacterium. The sequence goes on along the minus strand of JAJZEJ010000002.1, from coordinate 2,140 downwards.
TTCGCGTTGGCACCAGCAGCAGAAGAAGGGGAGTAAAGACACCATGAACAGTTTTTTTTTCGAGATTACAGAAGAAACGCTCAAGCAGGCACTCGCAGAGATTCAACGTCGCAAAGAGGCGCGGCCTCAGACCGGCTTTCTACTAGAGATCAGCGTTGACCTGACACCCGACGGCGTTGGCTACGAGGCGACGCGGCCCCGTGCCACCATTGTTGAGCAGAAACCACGGTATGCGCCAGCATAGATGCGCAAAAGGGACAATGACGATGGGGGACATTCTCTCGACACTGGGCATGATCTTTTTCGCCTGCATCCTCTTTGGTGGCCTGCTGATCTGCGTGCAAATGCTGGCCGATCACAAGCAGTGCAGACGGCAAGCACAGCCAATCACCAATCAGCAGCGTGTCCACTGGCTCATTGAGGATGGCATGCCCAACGCGCTAGCGGAGTATCTCTTGCACCATTCGCCTGGTGCATTCAACGATGATGATGCACCAGCACCGGACGATGATGTGTACGCACGAGCTGCCGCCGATCTGCTGGCCTATGCCGAGCAATTGGCGCAGGAGATCACCTAAAAAGCTGTGCTGTTACAGCCAGACCAGACATCCGTTCTATAGATAATGTACGTCGTATGACACACATGGGGGATCGCACACATGGGGAAATCGAATCAATCTTCGGGGCGTAGCGGATGTGCTACGCCCCCCTCTTCCAGCACCGATGAGAACGACGATACCGACCGCCATGCCGCTGTTAAACTACAACATTTATCACCAACGTTTGTTTTATTTCTTGACAAACGTGCCGGTGAACATACCCAGCATGGCAACGGTGAACATGCGGAAATCAGCTTCCGCCTGGACGAACGCGGGCGACTCTCTGGCCCCTTGCGTTGGGTGAGCGTCGTCTTACCCCATCAGGTGCGGGCCGAGATGCGCCATTTCTGGCAGCATCTCTCCTCATCCTAGACAGGCAAGCAGTGGCCGTGGTAGAATAATGCATGTGTCACGTGTAGCTTAGTGGTTTAAGAGCGCCCTGCTCTCAATTCCTGCGGGATGCGAGTCGGGAAAGCGCAGGTTCGATTCCTGCCGCGTGGATTGATAACCTTTTTTTGAAAGTATGCTCTCAGCATAGGAAATTGGCACTGGACCAGCCTTTTTTCTTTGCTGAGAGCATATATAACCAGGTTGCAAGTCCAAGAAAAAGAGCGTGCCAGAAACGTCGTACCGATTACCGGCGCTCAAAACCTTTTCTCGTGATGAGATGGTTTTGAGCGCCGGTTGTTTTTGGGAAGAGCAAGAAAAGGACGCACGATGAGCGCAGCGAGAAAGGGAACGCAAAGGGGGAAACATTCCGCCAGTGCCACGACGCCGCCAACCCGCGATATGCTGGCTGCCCAACGTGCCAATCTTGCGCTCTCCTTGCGCATCGAAGGGGTCGGCTATGAAGAGATCGCCCATCGGTGTGGCTACGCATCACGAGGTGCAGCGCACCGCGCCGTCCAACGTGAGATGGACCGCACCATCGTTTCCAATATTGAAGAGTTGCGCTATGAAGAGATCGCCCATCGGTGTGGCTACGCATCACGAGGTGCAGCGCACCGCGCCGTCCAACGTGAGATGGACCGCACCATCGTTTCCAATATTGAAGAGTTGCGCTATGAAGAACTGGAGAAGCTCAACCGTCTGCACCGCGCCGTCTGGCCGCTCGTTGTCTCACCCGCATCGCTGGAAGATGCTCAGCCCGATCAGGCCGATCAGCAAGAGGAGGCGGACACTGCTCAGCAGAACAAGCGTGGCCGAAAAAAGAAATACGAAGGCACTCCTGACTTGTGGGCCGTAGATCGCATCCTTGCCATCAGCGAAGCCAAACGCAAACTCATGGGCCTCGATGTCAGTCCAGAGGAAGCGGCTGCCAACCAACCCTACACGAAGCACGTCATCCTCACCCACGAACGTGGCGACGGCGACGATGGTGAGGTGTCGAAGTGACAACAATGCGCACACCAGCAGCAGCTCCAACCAGTATTGAAGACAGCTATACCGCCTTTGGCAACATCTCTCGTTTGTTCACCAGCCACGCGGAAGAAATCACGCTCAGCGGTCCGGCTGGCACCGACCGTGGTGATCCCGGTTGG